>CALCTI010000225.1 GCA_937894105.1 uncultured cyanobacterium | reverse complement strand
CGCTGGATCTACGCCCTTGGGAGTCATATCCCTAAGTCCGTACTCCGCCCAGCGTTGGGTGACCTTCGCTGCCGTTTCCGGGTCTGACTCCAGGGGCTCTCCCCACTCGTGGTCCGTTTCGGGATAAGTTTTCGTGGTGGCGTCAATGCCCATGCGCCCCCCTAAGCCAACTTTTGAGCTGGCAAAGTCTAGGGTGTCAAAGGGTGTTTCCGGCAGAATAAACACGTCGCGGCTCGGGTCTACCTTGGAGGAAATGGCCCACACCACCTGGCGCGGGTCACGAATGTTGATGCTGTCGTCCACCACGATGACGAACTTGGTGTAGGTGAACTGGGGCAAGGCGCTCCAGAAGGCGAGGGCGGCGCGACGGGCTTGACCAGGGTAGGCTTTTTTGATGGAAATAATGGCGGCTTTGTAGCTCAGCGCTTCCATGGGTAGGAAAAAGTCGGTGATTTCCGACACCTGGTTGCGCAAAATCGGTGTGTAAACCCGGTTCAGGGCGATCGCCATCATGGCATCTTCCTTGGGGGGACGCCCGCTAAAGGTGGTGGTATAGATGGGATTGTGGCGGTGGGTCATACAGTGAAAGCGCACCACGGGGGAATCTTCCACGCCGCCGTAATAGCCCATATGGTCGCCAAAGGGACCGTCGGGCATCATCTCACCGGGGGTAATGGTGCCTTCGAGAACAATTTCCGAGTGGGCGGGCACGTCCAGATTGACCGTTTTACACTTAGCCAGATGGACGCCGGTTTTGCCATAAAGTCCCGCAAACAGCCATTCTGAAAGGTCAACGGGAATTGGGGTTGCCGCCGCCATTAGCACTAACGGGTCTACGCCCAGGGCGATCGCCACCTCCAGTTTTTTCCCCCGCTCTGCTGCCTTGCGCAGGTGCCGGGCCCCACCCCGCACCGACAGCCAGTGAACGGTCATAGTATTTTTCGACTGAAGCTGCAGGCGATAGACGCCCACGTTAGGGATGCCCGTTTCACAATCCTTCGTAATCACCAGTCCCAAGGTGATAATGCGCCCCGCATCGCCAGAATAGGGGCGAATCATCGGGATTTGCGTCAGATCAAACTCGTCATCCTTCAGCACCACCTGGTGACAGGGGGGAAACAGGTCCAAATCCGGCTTTGCCCGCACCACATCAAACAAAATCTTGCCAAAATCCACCGCCTGGGCCACATTTTTCGGAGGCTTGGGCTGCTGCAATTTCGCCAGCTTCTGTCCCAACGCTTCCAGCTCGTCGGGACCCTTCATATTCATGGCCCAGCAAGCCCGCTCAAAGGTGCCCATCAGGTTAACGGCCACCGGCGTCGAGCAGCCCTTGACGCGCTCAAATAACAGGGCTGGTCCGCCGCACTGGAGCATTCGGCTGGCAATTTCAGCAATCTCCAAATCGGGATCCACCTCAGCGGTGATGCGCCGTAGCTGCCCCCGTGATTCAAGCTCCTTTAAAAATCCCCGCAAGTCCCTTGGCATGGTGAAATCCCGATGTAGTACTGTGGGTGCCGCCCTATATTGCCGCACCTTTCTACCGTAACGTTTCGTAACGTACGCTGCACTTGCTATGGGTAAGTTATCGGCGATTCCCCCAATGATGCGCCCAATCATACCAAATCCGGAATATTAACTCCAACTTCGCAAAGATAGACCAATGAGTGCTAGGGCTTTCGGAATAAGGGTTTAGCTAAAACCATCATCTTGGGGTAGTTAAAGCGGATTTGGTATCAGATCGCCACAAGCTGCTATCTCCCCTTAAAGAAAGGGAGGACTAAAGGGAAATCCTTGCTTCGCACAGCTTTTATTCAACCTTTCAGGGGAGTCGCAATTTTGAGAGGTCCCCCCCAACCCCTCTTATCAAAAAGGGCTTTTTTTCGGGGCTATTCTGAGGCGGTTAGGCTAGCTTCGTTGGGGCTGCCTTCGTCGCCGCCTTCAAAGCCAGGGTCTGAAGACTGGAGCAAGGCGCTGACCTGGGAGAGTACGTCGCCGCCGGATTTACTGATGGGGACACGTTCGGAGCCCATGTCGGGGGCGGCCTGGCTGCGACTGATGGCTTCGTTCACCTGTTTGGCAATTAGAGATTGCAGCTCTTCTTTGGCGCGAGCCCGCTGATAGTTGGCCCCTTCTTCCGTTGTTGCGTAAAGGGGCGGCAAGCGGTGTAGGGCATAGGCGGCAATATCCCCCACGTCTAGGGCGCGATCGCTTGTGGTTTCAATTTCCGCCACCCGCGTGATCGCCTCCGTCAACACCAGTTCTTCCATTACGTTAATAAACTGCTTACGAGGTAGCACAACCACCTCTCCCGTCAGCAAGGCCCCCATTAACCGGTCCAGGGCCATATATTCCTCAATGGATAGCTCCGAAGCGGTATCGCAAATGCGCCCCACCTCTGCTTCCATTGCCGGGGTTAAATAGCCATCCCGTAGGGCTTGCTCAACAATTTTTTCAATACTCATAGGTCAACCGATAGCTTCTAGTCCCGCTAGTCTTGCCGGGATAGGGAGTTAGTGCGCACTGCCCAGCAGGATAACAAGGTGCGGCGATCGCCCCCATCCTAGCCTGCTTGAGCCCAGATAAAAACACCCCAAAAGGATGCCCAGTGATTGCGTAATCAAACTGGACACCTTTTATCCTTACATCGACTTTTCTACACCGACTTTTTACTGGCAACTCACCCACCAAAATTGGCAGATATGGCCGCCGGCACAGGTTGGCAGCGCTGCCTAAACTGGCTACGCTGCCTAAACTGGCTACGCTGCCTGCCGCTCTTTAGCTTCCTTAATCACCTCTTCCGCCACGTTTGTGGGGCAAGGGGCATAGTGATCAAACAGCATGGAAAACTGACCGCGACCGGAGGTCATGGTACGCAGGTCACCAATATAGCCAAACATCTCGCTCAAGGGAACGCCTGCTTTGATGCGAGCACCGGTGGGGGTGGAGCTTTGGGACTTGATCATGCCGCGACGACGGTTTAGGTCACCAATTACGTCACCCACGTAATCGTCGGGAGTAAATACGTCCACCGCCATAATCGGCTCCAGTAGCTGGGGCTTGGCTTTGGGGTAGGACTGACGATAGGCAGCTTTGGCAGCAATTTCAAAGGCGATCGCCGAAGAATCCACCGCGTGGTAAGCCCCGTCCGTCAAAGTAACCTTCATATCCTCACAGGGATAACCAGCCAGCAACCCCTTCTCCAGGCTATTCGCAAAGCCCTTCTGAACGGCAGGCCAAAATTCCCGGGGCACATTACCACCCGTCACCTTGGACTCAAACACAAACCCAGTGCCCGGCTCACCCGGCTCGATCACATATTCAATCTTGCCGTATTGACCAGAACCACCGGACTGCTTCTTGTGGGTGTAGCTATCTTCCAACCGCTTGGTAATGGACTCACGATAAGCCACCTGGGGCTTACCCACTTCCACTTCCACGCCGTGGGTGCGCTTCAGAATGTCCACCTTAATATCCAGGTGCAGCTCGCCCATTCCTTTCAGAATAGTTTCGCCGCTTTCCTCGTCGGTTTCCACACGGAAGGAAGGATCCTCTTGGACCATCTTGCCCAGGGCAACCCCCATTTTCTCACTGCCGCCTTTCTTGACAGGCTTCACCGCGATGGAAATCACCGGGTCGGGGAAAACCATAGGCTCCAACGTGGCTGGCTGCTTGGGATCGCACAGAGTGTGTCCAGTTTGGACGTTCTTCATCCCCACCAGGGCGACGATATCGCCAGCCTGAGCCCTATCCACTTCCTCACGGGAGTCAGCATGCATTTCCACAATCCGACCAATGCGCTCAGTCTTACCGGTGGCAGTGTTCAGAATAGTGTCGCCCTTATTCAAAGTGCCAGAGTACAGACGGGTAAAGGTCAAAGCGCCATACTTATCGTCCATAATTTTAAACGCCAAGGCTCGCAAAGGCAGCTCGGGATCCACCTTGGCAAAGTTGCCGGTTTCGTTCCCTTCCAGGTCAACCTCCGGCTGGGGAGGCACTTCCTCAGGGTTGGGCAAATAATCCACTACCGCATCCAACACCAACTGCACGCCCTTGTTCTTAAAGGACGAGCCGCAGTAGGTGGGGAAGAAGTCTAGATTACGAGTGCCCTTGCGGACGCAGCGCTTCAAATCGTCGATGCTGGGTTCTTCACCGTTTTCTAGATAAGACTCCATAAGGTCATCGTCTTGCTCTAGAACGGTTTCGATTAGCTCTTCGCGATAGGCGGCCACATCGTCGGCCATGTCTGCGGGGACCTCGCTAATTTTGTAAGCTTGGGGATCGCCGGATTCATCCCAGGTCCAAGCTTTTTGGGTTAGCAGGTCCACAACGCCCACAAAATCGTTTTCGACGCCGATGGGCAGCACCATCACTAGGGGGTTAGCGCCCAGGACTTCTTTAACTTGCTTAACGACGCTATAGAAGTCGGCACCGGTGCGGTCTAGCTTGTTGACATAGATAATGCGGGACACTTTTGAGTCGTTGGCGTACCGCCAGTTGGTCTCAGACTGGGGTTCGACGCCGCCGGAACCGCAGAAGACGCCGACGCCACCGTCGAGCACTTTCAGGGATCGGTATACCTCGATGGTGAAGTCTACGTGTCCAGGAGTGTCAATAATGTTTAACTGATGCTCTTTCCAGAAGCAGGACGTGGCCGCAGACTGAATGGTGATTCCACGCTCCTGCTCCTGCTCCATGAAGTCCGTGGTGGCGGCACCCTCGTGGACCTCACCGATCTTGTGGATCTTGCCGGTGAGCTTCAGGATTCGTTCGGTAGTGGTGGTTTTACCCGCGTCGACGTGGGCAAAAATACCGATGTTGCGGTAGCGTGTGATGTCTTTCATAACTGCTCTCTATGGTGGTGCTGCAATCGGTTGGGACCAACTTTAAGGTCGAATGGTGAGGATTGCGGCTGATGTTGCTGTGGTGGCAAAGGCTTAGCCACTGGGATTTTTAGCCTCGGGGCTAAGATGTATTCCTGACGACAGCACGAATTTTTAAATAGTAGAGTATTTTGTTGCGATCGTGTAAAGAGTTCTTTCGGTAAACCCTACGATCTTTACGCTGGGCTGGGCTCTGCGTAATGGATGGTTGGGGGCTTTACGTCGAAGTTAGGTTTAGGGGGAATGGGGCTTTCTACGGGCGCGGGCGATCGCCCCTTTCAAAACACCCACCCAGCTCTGATCGCTGGAAATCAGGCAAAGTCTAAGTTATCTACTTTCCCCTTAAAACCAACTTCCTAGGAGCATCCCAGCCAGCAAAATGAAGCCGATATTGACGTTTTCGCTAAACATTTTTCCGTAAGCGCTGCGAGGCAGGGGCTGACGCCGCAGTTTTAAATATTGCTTTATCCACAGGAAGGTGGCTCCCCCAAGGGCGGGCCAGTACAGCACATTAAGTTGAGTGGCAATGCCTGCTTGAGCCAGCAGTAGCGCCGTGAGCAGAAAAAATAGCCCCACCGCTTCCGCCACATAGTCGGCAAAAAATAAGGCGCTGGAGTTGACCCCCAGTTGGCGATCGTCATCGCGATCGGCCATGGCGTAAATGGTGTCAAAGCCGAGGGTCCAAAAAATGGTTGCCCCCCACAGCATCCAGGCGGGCCAGGGGAGGGAGGGGGGATCGGTGGCGGCGCTCCAGGGGATAAGTACGGCAAACCCCCAGGCGATCGCCAACACGAGCTGGGGGACTGGAAATACCCGCTTTGCTCCTGGATATAGGGCAATTATGGGCACGGCGGCCACACAGAGCCCAAAGCTGAGGGGCGTTAAAAATATCGTCAGTCCTGCGGCACACAGCAGGGCAACCCCAAACACCACGATGCCTACTTTGACCGACAGCTCTCGCGATGCTAAGGGGCGCTTTTTGGTGCGCTGCACTTTCGGGTCAATATTGCGATCCCATAAATCGTTAATGACGCAGCCTGCGCCGCTGGTGGCAAAGGTGCCTACCACTACCACCGCTAGCAATAGCAAAGGCGGTCTACCGTTGGTGGCTAACCCTAAGGACCACAGGGCGGGAATTAGCAAAATTAGCCGCCCGGCGGGCTTATCCCAGCGCAACAGGCGAATAACAGCGTTCCAGGGAATTGACGATAGGCGGGGAAATTTCGGCGTCGAGGACATGGAACACACAGCACTGGGAAACAGACGGCACCGGAGAGTTGCGGGAAAGTCCAAAAACTCTGGGACTTAAAACTCTGGGACTTAAAATTCTGGAAGTTAAAACTTGGGAGATTAAAACTTTAGAAATTAAAACTTTAGAAACTATTGGGAAATTTCGATCGCATAGTTTTCAATCACTGGATTCGCTAACAGGCGATCGCACATGGCATCCACCTGAGTCCGTGCCGTTTCTGCATCGGGGGCGTCTAAAGACAGCTCAATATATTTACCAATGCGCACCGAATCCACACTGTGCCCCAACTGCTCCAACCCCGATTTAACGGCAACGCCAGCGGGATCTAGCACCGACGGGCGTAAAGTAACGTGAATTTTAGCTTGGTATTTTTGGCTCACGGGTCGCGGGGAAATAAAAATTTTAGGCATGGGGCAAACTTGGCGAGAACCATTTTAAATAGGGTCCTTGGGGCTCTTATCACAATGGCTTCGCGAAATTTAGCCTCTAAGAGATACTAATAGAAAGATGTGTTCTAAACGGCGAAACTCGAAATACTTCTATTTCTTTAATTTTTTTCTTTAAACTTGCCACCGAAAAGGGCGCGCTTCCTTAAGTACTCCCGTTCTTTCAACTCCCAATTTTTCCTATGGCGTCAAACCGTACGCGAAATCAAGACCAAATCCTGCAAACACTACAGTCCCTCAACCGCGAAATTGCGGCTCAGGAGCTTTACATCTATTTGCAGGAAAACGGTCACAAGGTGGGGCTAGCTACGGTGTACCGATCGCTGGATGTGCTGAAACAGCAGGGGGAAATCCAGGTGCGTACCCTGGAAAGTGGCATATCGATGTACAGCTCCATTCAACGCGATCGCCACCATTTAAACTGCGTAAAGTGTGGCAAAGCGGAAATAATGGATGAGTGCCCCCTTCATGATTTGGAACAAAAATTAAGTCCGGGTGCCAATTTCAAGGTGTTTTATCACACGCTGGAATTTTATGGGCTGTGCTACTCCTGCCAAGCTTCTGAAGCTGAGGACGATCACTCTCCGTGCACTGAATCCTCTGTGAAGCCAGTAAACTCTGGGGCTTCCCATCCGTCCTCCCCTCAAAGTTGTTGCTAGGTGTCCCCGGCGAGGGACGACGGCGATGGGCGTTAGGAAAGTTGGCTAATGGTTGGCGTGTGCTTTTTTGTCTACTTCTTGGCGATTAGGTAGGGAAAGCTGAGCGCCAGAGCGGGTGCAGGAGAGTCCAGCGGCGCAGGTTGCCCAGTGGACGGCTTCTTGCCAAGGCTGGTTGTTCTGACGGGCGGTGGCGATCGCCCCGTTAAAGGCATCCCCCGCGGCAACGGTGTCCACCACAGTGACAGGAAGAGGGGGGGTAAAAAAAGTTTCCGTTGGTGTGGCGCACAGGCTGCCGCGACTTCCCAGGGTGATAATCACGGTGCCAATGCCTCGGCTTTGGAGTTTTTCGGCGGCGATCGCGGCCGACTTTTGGTCCGTTACCGGAAAGCCCGCTAGGCGACTGGCTTCCGTTTCGTTAGGGGTCAGAATATCCACGGCGGCGTAAAGTTCATCGGGCAGAGCCTCGGGAGCCGGAGCCGGGTCCAATATGATCGTGACGCCGGCGGCTTTTGCCCGCTGGGCCGCAGCAACTACAACCGGCAAAGGAATTTCCAGTTGCAGCAGCAAGATTTTTGCCTGGGGTAACCGCTGTTTTAATTGGTTCAATTCAGCATCGCCAACGGCTTGGTTTGCGCCGCCGATGATAGCAATTTGATTTTGTCCCGCATCGTCCACCAGGATTTGAGCAATGCCGGTGGAGGTGTGCGGGTCTGTGGTGATCGCTCCCACATCCACACCAAACTCCTGCAAATGCCCCGCAAGGTCTTGTCCAAAACTATCCTTACCCACCCGCCCAATCAGGGTAACGTCGGCACCCAACTTGGCGGCGGCGGCGGCTTGGTTTGCCCCTTTTCCGCCGGGACTGGTGGTGAAGCGCCCCCCCTGAATGGTTTCCCCCGGTACAGGCAGTCGCGGCACTCGAGCCACCAAATCCATATTGACACTGCCAAATACCAGGATGCTCATTTTTTGCCTGTTATTTCGAAACGCGTGGTTGAGCTGTGCGCCTTTTAGCGCTGTTGGGAAGCGGCTTCGTAGGCGGCGGTTAAGTTCTCGGCGCTGGGAGCTTGGTTTAAAATGACGCCATCCATTAGGAAGGTGGGTGTGCCTTGGATAGTGAGGATTTCGCCCAGGTCCACGTCTTTTTGAATGGCCGCGATCGCTGCTTCACTGGCGCGATCGCTGTTGAATTGGTCCATATCCAACTTGTATTTATTGGCCAGCTCTAGGTACAGCTCTTCCCCTAGACGATCCTGGTTTTTGTAAAGATCATCGTGATAAACCCAAAATTTATCCTGCTGATGGGCAGCCCATGAGGCGGCGGCGGCGGGCACGGCCTGGGCGTGGATATTGGACAGGGGCAGGTGCTTATAAAC
>CALCTI010000224.1 GCA_937894105.1 uncultured cyanobacterium | reverse complement strand
CCACCAGTCCCCCTCGTTTTCCAGCAAACAGTCCCACTGCGATCGCATACCTCTCCTCCCAGATTATTGGAATAAACGGATCGTTCCAAAAGTTCCCAGACACCAGTGTCCAACCCTTGGCAATCATCGGCGCTCTTTCCAAAGGCTTAAATTGAACCAGCTCAGAGCAAACGATAAGTCAGCACAACAGAATTGATAAGTCTTTAATAACGCTAATCAAGCTTAAAAGCCTCCCTAGGCAATCTGAGTGGGAGGCGGTGGCGAATCTTGGGGCACTATACGAAGTTTATTGTGGACATTACCAGGATTCCATTCTCAGTTTAAAAATCGACTTCACATCCTATAATCGACATCATCAAGCGCCACCCATCAACAAATCTTGAAGCTAAACCCTAACGTTTATTTTGAAGTACGACCTCTCTAAACCAAAGTCTTAACAATAAAGCTTTAGAAATTAAAGCTTTAGAAGTTAAAGCTTTAGAAAATTAGCCAGAACGTTATCAAAAATTTGTTTAGAGTTGGCAGTGGTACCGTCAATGTTTTCTAACACTACAGCTATTGCTTTTCCCGCAAAAACGGATTAATCTCGCGCGTTACTTGGCTTTTTTGTGGCCGATTAGCTTTAATTTCCCCATCGCCTGTGCCAAGGCTAACGGTGGAACGGTTGGATAATCTGTCTTGGGGCGCGATCGCAGTGGTATGTTAAATACCCGTTGGTTTTTGGAAAATTCATGCAGTCGCAACCCTCCGTGCGCCGAACCAAAATTGTTGCCACCATCGGTCCGGCAACCAGTCAACCCGAGGTGCTGCGAGCCCTAATTGAAGCTGGGGCGACCACCCTACGTCTCAACTTTTCCCACGGCACCCACGCTGATCACCAGCAGAATATTAAGCTCATTCGCCAAATCTCCTTTGATCTGAATCGTCCCGTTGCGATTTTGCAGGATTTACAGGGGCCAAAAATTCGCCTGGGAATCTTTGAAGAGGGTCCTATCCGTCTAAAAAAAGGCGATCCCTTCGCCCTAACCAGCCGAAAGGTTCCCGGCGACCAAACCATTAGTTCTGTAACCTACGACAAGCTAGCAGACGAGGTGCCCGCTGGGGCAATCATTTTGCTTGACGACGGCAAAGAGGAAATGATTGTTGAGTCCGTGGACAAAGGATCAAAATCCTTGCACTGCCGAACGGTGGTGGGCGGCAAATTGTCCAACAATAAGGGCGTCAATTTTCCCGGCGTATATTTGTACGTGAAGGCGCTGACGGAAAAGGACAAGGTGGACTTGGCCTTTGGGCTAGATCAAGGGGTGGACTGGGTAGCCCTGAGCTTTGTGCGTAATCCCCAGGACATGCTGGAGATTCGCGAATTAATCGCGGCGGCGGGAAAAAATGTCCCCGTGGTAGCCAAAATTGAAAAACATGAAGCCATTGAGCAAATGGAGGCCATTTTATCCCTGTGCAACGGGGTGATGGTGGCGCGAGGGGACCTGGGAGTGGAGCTCCCGGCGGAAGATGTGCCGATTTTGCAAAAGCGCCTGATTCGTACTGCCAATCGTTTGGGCATTCCCATTATTACGGCCACCCAAATGCTGGACAGTATGGTGTCCAGCCCTCGGGCGACGCGGGCGGAAATTTCCGACGTGGCCAACGCTATTATTGACGGTACCGATGCGGTGATGCTGTCCAATGAAACGGCGGTGGGCGATCATCCCGTAGAGGCGGTGGCGACGATGGCTCGTATTGCTGAGCGTATTGAGCAGGATCATTTGTGGCCCCAGCATGATTGGGTGACCCACTCTATTCCTAATGCTATTTCTAAGGCGGTAAGTGCGATCGCCGAGCAGCTCGAAGCGGCGGCCATTATGACCATGACTAAAAGTGGGGCTACCGCTCGTAATGTGTCGAAATTCCGCCCCAGTACGCCAATTCTGGCGGTAACTCCCCATGTGAACGTGGCGCGACAGCTCCAGCTTGTGTGGGGCGTTAAGCCGTTAATGGTGTTGGATTTAGATTCCTATCAGCAAACCTTTGAAGCTGCGATCGCCCTAGCCCAGGACCAAGGACAGGTGCGGGAGGGGGATCTGGTGGTGTTAACGGCAGGCACCCTTCAAGGCATTTCCGGTTCAACGGACCTGCTAAAAGTGGAAGTGGTAACCTCGGTGCTGGGACAGGGTCAAGGACTCGGGAGCGGCACCGTTAGCGGTCGTGCCCACGTCGCCAGGTCCACCATGGACGCCAACAACCTCAACCCAGGGGAAATTTTGGTGGTGCCATCCACAAGCGTTGACTGTATTGATGCCCTGCGGCGAGCGTCAGGCATTATCACCGAGGACGACGATCTAAACGGTCACGCGGCGGTAATTGCTAAAAAGCTGGATATTCCGGCAGTGTTGGGGGTTGCCAATGCCACAACCCTGGTGCGGGAAGGGGCAATCATAACCCTGGACACCAAAAAAGGTGAAATTTATTCCGGCACCAAATCTCTCCCAGGGGAAATGGCGACGATGGGCGATCACAACGGCCTACGCCTCAATAGCTAACGGTCCATTGCTTAACCAGCAAAGCCACAAGAGCCACTTACCTCCAAGGCACAGGCGCAACAATAGGACCACCATCCCTCGATGGCGGTTTGCTGGGTGGCTTTGGCGGAGTTTTTCGCGGCGTAGTTGGACGGCGAGCCCCCCCTGAAGCAGGGCGGAGGGGGCTTCTTGCCGGTCGTCCAATTGGTTGCCCCCCCGTTTGGGGAGGAGACACCGCCGGCGTTAAGGCTTTTACCTTAGCGTCCATTTTATTTCGTTCCCCTTGGTAGGCTTTAAGCAACTGACTCGCTTTTGCCTCTTGGGTGGTGCCAGCGAAATTGCTCTCATTACCGACTTCAACGATTGCCGCGTCCCAAGCATTTCTAGCTTTTTGATATGTCTCTAAAGTGTTACTTTGCGTTGCCGTTGTGACCGCCGTCGTCGCTGTTTGGGCCAGTTGCTCAGCTCCTGCAATTTTAGCGGCAGCGGTATTTTCCTTATTGATTCGCTCTTGAAGTGCCGTAACCGTTTGTTGTCCTGCGGCTGTTTTCTGCTGAATGCCTGGACTCGAACCAGATTTTTTCAAGCTTGCCAGCGCCTGTTGGGCATTGCTTAAAGCTGACTGTAGCTCTGTCGTGGTTTTTGCACTGGTTAGGACCTGCTGAGACTGGCTCAAGGTTTGTACGGCCGCTTCTTGAGCTTCCGCTGTCTGCTGTTGTTGGGCTAACTGCTGTCGCAGCGATCGCGCCGAGTCCAACTCTCCCTGAGCGGCTTCATAGTCCAAAGCCAACGTCGGCAACGACTCCAACCTAGAAATGGCCCCATCCAGGGATCCCATCGCCTCCGACAGTTCCTGGGATGTGCTCAGTTGAGTATCGCGCACAAGCTGAATATCAGCGATCGCTTGCTCGTAGGTTGCCCGCCAGCCAGACTCTCCGGCACAACGCTCAAACCCTCGACAAAACGGACTGTAAGGAATGACCGCCCACGTTGTTCCCAATAAGACAGCAGCGACGCTAGCCACCCCAACACCAATCCAAATTGGCTGTGAAGACCGTGATAATCGCCTATAAGGCGAACTAGGAAGCACCTTAGGTTCAGGCTTTATTTCTATTGGAGCATCAATAAACGTTTTAGGCGTCGCTGTATCTAAAACTGTTTTCGGAGGGGCATCCTGCCCCCGATCAAGCATAGTTTTAGGAGAGGTGTCCCCATCCGT
>CALCTI010000223.1 GCA_937894105.1 uncultured cyanobacterium | reverse complement strand
GTTAGCAGGCTTCCCGCCCGGGTCACGGTGCGATTTTCAATGACTTCTAGCCCCACCTGTAACGGCCCTTACCCCACCACATTGTTGGCTGCTGCTAGTACCCGCACTAAATATTCTTTCCCGTCGGGAAGCTGGGCGATCGCACTGTCGAGCTCCCCACGGCTAATGCGCAGCACCTGTTCCCGGTCCAAGCCCGGGCGAATAGCTTGGGACGCCGATTCGTTGGCCACATTTAACAGTCGCTGGAGCACAAGCCGTGCTTCCTGGGGCGATCGCACCTTCACCAGGGTTCCCGTTAGCACCTGCCCTCGCCGCAGGGCCACGCTCCCCCCTCGCAAAATTTGTGCTTGCTGCTCCAGAATCCGCACCTCGTCTGCTAGCCGTTCTAGCTCCACTTGGGACTGAAAAAACTGCTGTTGGGCAGCCTGAAGCCGACTGCCCACTGCCCGCAATTGGGCTTCCCGCTGGACAATTTGCGTCCCCTTTTGACGATTTTCCACCCCTAGGCGATCCCGGTCCACCTGCAACCGCTGAAGCTGCTGGTCCAACCGCTTCCGTTCTGCACCCAGCCGTTGAATATCCTTCTGTAACGCCCCTGCCCGCTTGGATACTTCGCCAAATCGCTTTTGGGCAGCGTCTAACCTGTCCTGCGATCGCTCCAACTGTCCTTGGGTTACTCGCTGGGTTGCCCTCAGTTGGCTGAGGCTTTGGCTAACCTGCTTTTGGTCAGCACTGGCCTCGTCCAAATCCTCCCGTGATTCACGAAGCTGATTTTGCACCTGCTCCAGCTCCAGCACCCCCAATAGGGCAACTAAGCCCACCGTCAACGCCGAAATAATTCCCCCGGTGGCGATCGTAATCACCGTTGCCGTTTGGCGAGGACGCAGGTTAAACAATCGCAGCCGCGCTTTTCCCACGCGCGACCCCAGGCGATCGCCCACCGTGGCAATCAGCCCCCCCAGGGCGATCGCCGCCACCAAAATTAATACATATCCAAACGCCATGGACCGCCCGCCACACTACATCGCCTAAAACAGGCGTCCCCCGCAGGATTTTTTCACTGGAACCAGCGAGAACATCCTACATGCCTCTAATTCCAGTCGTTTTGCACCCTACCGAAGTTTCAGGCTAATGCCAATCGCATAAAAAACACAAGCGTTCCCTAGGAAATCCACTAACGCCCTAACCCAAAAAGCAACTTAGGCAAGTTGATTCAGGTCAGTCAATTCAGGCAGGTCGGCTCAGGCACATTGAGTTAAGCAGATTAAGTTAGGCAGATTGATTGAATCAAATTGACCTAGGCAAACTGATTACTAAGAGCCACCGGATCGTGCACGGTAATTTTCTTTTTCAAAATTGAAATCATTTGGCGATCGCGCAGATCTCCCAACAGCCGCGTCACCGTCACCCGCGTGGAACCAATGGCCTCGGCGATCGCCTGGTGGGACAACTTCAAATCCACCGTCACCCCATCCGGGCTAGGAATCCCAAAATCCCGACACAAAATCAACAAAAAGCTCACCAGCCGCGACTCCATATCCCGGTGCGCCAAGGTTTCAATCATCATCTCCGTCTGCAAAATGCGTGATGACAACCCCCGTAACATGACCATCGCCAGCTCCGGCTCCTCCTTCAAACTCTTTTCCATCTGCTCAATGGACACCGACAGCAACTCCACCGGCGTAAACGCCACCGAATGGTAAAAACGATCCGACCGATTCCCCGTCAACAGGGACAACACCCCAAACACCGTGTTCTCCCGCAGGAGCGCCACCGTAATCTCCTCCCCCGACTCATACACCCGCGATAGCTTCACCGCCCCTTTCAGCAAAAAATACACCCGCTCCGCCGGATCCCCTGGGAAGAAAATCGTCTTCCCTCGGTCAAAGGACTCCACCACAGGCGGAAACGCACCGCCGCTAAGTTGTCGAAAAACGGTAAGCAACGGTTGTTCTGAAGTAACGGGCATAGAATCAGTGTTTTCCCCAGCCATTAGTTTTCGATCATCAAAAGCCTTAAACTGTCAAAGCCAAAGCACCAAGCCTCGGTCCCAGCACCGATCGCTTTTGTTGCCAGTGTCCCAAAGAGCAAATCGTTAAACCATTTGCGTTCCTGGGACCACACCTAAACCTAAACAGGTCTAACGAAGTCTAAAAAAGGCGAGACGTAACGCTGGTCGTTATTCAAGTTTTACCACTGACAGTAGCCAATATGCTGAATTTAACCGGAAAAAACGCATTAGTCACGGGAATTGCAAACAACCGTTCCATTGCCTGGGGCATTGCCCAACAACTACACGCCGCCGGAGCTAATCTAGGCGTCACCTACCTCCCCGATGACAAAGGGCGATATGCAGAGAAAGTCAGCAAACTGGTTGATCCTCTAAACCCCTCTCTATTTCTGCCGTGTAACGTGCAAGACGACGCTCAAATTGACGAAACTTTCGCCGCTGTCAAGGAAAAATGGGGTCGCGTCGATGTGTTGATTCACTGTTTGGCCTTTGCCGGAAAAGAGGAGCTGACGGGGGATTACAGCAACACCAGCCGGGCAGGCTTTACCCGTGCCCTGGATATCAGCACCTATTCCCTCAGTCGCCTGGCTGCCGCCACCAAACCCCTAATGACCGAAGGGGGCAGCATTGTTACCTTAAGTTACCTGGGGGGCGCCCGGGTAATTCCTAACTACAACGTGATGGGCGTGGCCAAGTCCGCATTGGAATGTAGCGTGCGCTATTTGGCTGCTGAAATGGGTCCAGACAATATTCGTGTAAATGCAATTTCTGCTGGCCCGATTCGCACCTTGGCATCGTCAGCCGTGGGTGGCATTTTGGATATGATTCACCACGTGGAGGAAATTGCTCCCCTACGGCGTACGGTCACCCAAACGGAAGTAGGCAATACGGCAGCGTTTCTGTGCAGCGATTTGTCCAGTGGGGTTACCGGACAAACTATTTACGTAGACTCGGGCTACAACATTATGGGGATGTAGACTCGGCTTGAACTGGCGGCAAAATACAGAAGATGCAACGGTCTAAGTTATGCCGCCAAAAAGCCGTCAAAAATATCACAAAAAAAGGCTGCCGAACGGCTGAACCCCAATGGCACTGATCGCCTAGCGCCGGTAAGGGTTAGAGAAAGAGCCGAAGCTTCGACCGCCAATATTGCTTGAAGGGGCGGGCTGCGGCTGCTCTAGAGCCCCTGCGCCGTTTTGCGATCGCAACGGGCGATTTCCACCCACGCCACCAGTTCCATTAGAGAATCCAGTATTAGGCGCTGGTGCCGTATTCAGTTGATAGTTACGCAACCCGCGGCTGTAGCCTGGTCCGCTGGTGGCAGGCACCAAGGGACCTGAACCCGCCACACTAGGCACCGTAGGCGACACGCCATAGCCAGGGCTGGTGTAGGTTCTGGGCTGCCCCACGGGGGCACTGCCGTAATTGGGGGTGGCACCGGGTGTTCCTACCGCCCCTGGAACAGGGCGGGCGGTGCCATAGCCTGGGGCGACAGCTGCGGGCGGCACTGTAGATGAGCGCCCAACGACACCACCCGGAACCCCATTCGCAGGAACGCCACCGTCAAAGCCCCCTCGGCGGGGATACAAGGGGGATTCAGATCGATCTTGAGCCGAATCCGAGTTCGCCTGACCTTGCTGCAAACTTTGGAATCGTCCCAGGGCCGCATTTCTAGCCAATTCCTGTTCACTGGGTGCCAAAGATAAGCCACGCCCCCTAAAACTGCCATCGGCTTGGAACTGCCCCAACCCTATGCTGGTGCTGCGATCGCTGTTAAAAATCGATGCCGCTGGAGCGGCCTGACTGCCGCCGCCCGTAGGACTTCTAGACACATTATTCAGCAGCTTTAAAATATCTTCCGACGACTTCGCCTTTGGCTCGTTGTTCTCCTTGTTACGGTTGCGATCGCGATCGCGATTCCCTTGCACTCCGCCTAAACTGCGCAGCTCACCGCTCAATACTTGAGAGCTATCAATGTCCGCCGCCAACGCCTCAGGCGATCGCTGACTTTCTTCAAACTCGGTCAGCAAATCCTCAAACCCATTTTGACTGTCCCCACCCCCTCCAGAAAACACATTAGGATCATCCCAATAGCGCCAGGCAGCAACCAACCCCAAAGTCAGTGCCATCACCGGCACCAGCAAAACAGGGTCCAGCAGAGGATTTCTGCCGGAAGATCCGCTCTTAAACGTAGGTTTATTCATGGGTCGAAGGCAACAGCCGTCACCAGAGATTGTGCAAATTAAGACAAAAGCCAAGAAACATTCTTCGATTGCCCTTTCGCTATTCTATCTCGAAGGTCAAAGTTCGAACGCTTCCAGCTAACCCGGGACTATCGCTATAAATCCCCAATCTTCATCGCTAAACCTGAAGCTCAATTGCTAGGGGCTGTCATCAATTGAATCCCTAAGTCAAGATCCGTAAGGGTTTCAGTCCCTAGCCTTGTTTGTTTTTAAAGGGC
>CALCTI010000222.1 GCA_937894105.1 uncultured cyanobacterium | reverse complement strand
TTTGAAATTGACACCCGCCAAACCTTGGACACGGGCAAAGGCTATGTGCCCACCCCCACCGACGCTGCGTTTTATAAAAAGGACTCCGGCGATTTGATCAAGGAAGTCACCTATGAAGATTCCTATGAGAAGTTTGGCGATTATTACTTTATGGTTCACCAAACGTTGCGAGTGACGGAAAACGGTGAGGAAACCGTAACGGAACTGACGTTTTCCCACGTGACCGTTGCCTAAGACGCCACAATATAGCTGACGGTTGTTGGGCTTTCCACGCACATTATCGGTGACGGGGAAAGGCAATTGGCGGCGACTTAAGCCCCACCGGCAACCGTAGTTGTGTTTCTCCGAAGGGATCCCATGACCCACCCGTTGTATGTGGCCATTATTTGGCACCAGCATCAGCCCCTTTACAAAAGCCGAGGCAACTTAAACCCTGCCCCCCTTAAGGGCGATGGCGCAGTTGATGGCGATCGCCCCACCAGTCCAGACAATTGCAACTACCGGCTGCCCTGGGTACGCCTCCACGGCACCAAGGATTACCTGGATTTGGTGCAAATTTTGGCGGACTATCCCAAGCTGCACCAAACGGTGAACCTGGTACCGTCCCTGATTTTGCAGCTTGAGGACTACATTGAAGGGCGGGCTATGGACCCCTATTTAGCCCTGAGTCTGACCGACACTGCAAAGCTGAACACCGAAGATAAACGGTTTATTGTTGAGCACTTTTTCGACGGCAACCATCACACCCTGATTGACCCCCATCCCCGCTACAAGGAGCTTTATGAACAGCGCCAGGATAAGGGCATCGGCTGGTGTTTGGAAAATTGGGGGGACGGGGAATTTGGTGATTTGCTGGCGTGGCACAACCTGGCGTGGATTGACCCGTTGTTTTGGGATGATCCGCAGATTGCGGCGTGGCTAAAGCAAGACCGGGGGTTTTCCCTGGGCGATCGCCAAAATATCTGGGAAAAACAACGACAAATCCTGGCCCAAATCCTGCCCCAACATAAAAAAATGCAGGACGCTGGGCAGCTCGAGGTTATTACCACCCCCTACACCCACCCGATTTTGCCCCTGCTGGCGGACACCGATGCGGGTCGCGTGGCGGTTCCCCAAATGGATTTGCCGGAGCAACAGTTTACCTATCCCGAAGATATTCCCCGCCATTTGGATAAGGCGGTGGAGATGTACCAGAGTCGCTTTGGCAAGGACCCTGTGGGGCTGTGGCCGTCAGAGCAATCGGTTAGTCCAGCCATGTTGCAACCGGTAGCGGAGGCTGGTTTTAAATGGCTGTGCAGCGACGAGGCTACCTTGGGCTGGACCGTGGATCACTTTTTCCATCGAGACGGCTATGGCAATGTGCAAGCGCCCCAGTTGCTTTATCGTCCCTATCGCCTGGAAACGGACGCGGGAGATTTATCCATCGTGTTCCGCGACCATCGCTTGTCGGACCTGATTGGATTTACCTACGGCAATATGGATCCCGTCGACGCGGCGGGGGATTTGATTGGTCACCTGGATGCCATTGGGCGATCGCTAGCCCCTCCAACTGAGGCAGACGAGGACGCAAAAAATACCGAAGCGCTCGACTTTATCGGTCATGATTTAGACGAGCCGTGGCTGGTGACCATCGCTCTGGACGGGGAAAACTGCTGGGAATATTATCCCGAAGACGGCAAACCCTTTTTGGAGAATCTTTATTCGCGACTGAGCGATCGCGACGATATTCGCCTGGTGACTGTCGGTGAATTTCTGGAAAAATTCCCCCCCACCGAAACCCTCCCGGCAAAATCTCTCCACAGCGGCTCCTGGGTGGATGGATCGTTCACCACCTGGATTGGTGATCCGGCGAAAAACCGCGCCTGGGATTTGCTCACCGCCGCTCGCGCCACCTTGGCAAACCACCCCGAAGCTTCGGAGGACGCCAACCCGGACGCCTGGGAAGCCCTGTATGCGGCTGAGGGATCCGACTGGTTTTGGTGGTTAGGGGCAGGGCATTCGTCCAACCAAGACGCCATGTTTGACCAGCTGTTTCGGGAGCATCTCGCCGCTTTATATACGGCCCTCGAGGAGCCGATTCCTGAGGTACTGCGATCGCCCATTGAAGACCACAATGCACCGGGCGATCGCTCCCCCACCAGCTTTATCCATCCCCGGATTGACGGGCGCGGCGACGAACAGGACTGGGACCACGCCGGACGCATCGAACTAGGCGGTTCTCGGGGCACCATGCACCAAGCCAGCGCCATTCAGCGCCTATGGTACGGCGTAGACCATTTGAACTTCTACATTCGCCTGGACTTTAAAACCGGCATTATGCCCGGCAAGGACTGCCCCTCGGAAATTCATCTGCTGTGGTACTATCCCGACCTGTCCATTTACAACAGTCCGGCACCCCTCGATTCTTTGCCCGATGACGGCCCTGGCACTTATCAATTTCGCGATCAGGTGGCCATAAATTTGACTGATGGTACTGTGTGGTCCCAGTACGCCATTGACTATGGACAGTGGGAAGGGCGGGAAACCCAAAGTCAAGGGAAATTTGATAAGTGCTTAGAAATGGCGGTGCCCTGGGGAGAGCTTCCCGTGCAGCCAGATAGCTATTTAGAGCTAGTGGTAATCACGGCGGAGCAGGGGAAATATCAAGGATTTTTGCCTGATAATCGACTCATTTCTCTCCAGCGCCCCTAGGACGCATCGATCATTTTTCTCCCTATAACGCTTGTCCTTTTTCCAAATAGTCGTCCGTTGGATGATGGACAAGAATCGCCCCTGTAAATTTCCTGACGAAGCGGATACAATGAATAATGAAAAGTGATGGAATTATCTTTTTGATTCCTGTTTGATTATTCTGGTTGGGTTATCTAACTTTGATTGTTGCAAAGGGGCGATGACTAATCGCAATTAAATAGGATTAAGTTAAGTCGAAAAGTACTTTAATTCTCCACTCAATTTTTCGTTGCAGTTTCCGTGAGTTCGTAAGCGTCTTTAGCCCCGGCTTAGACCCGGCTAAAGATGTTGGGCGATGTCCGCAAAAGCACTGAGGATTTTATGATCACTCAAACGCGCGCCCCCCGGCGAAAGTGGCAGAAGCTTAGTTTTGCTTCTACGCTACATCTCCATCCGGTGGTGGATCTGCTAGTGGAAAACTTACCGGGGGATCATTCCGATGAGGTCAGGCTAGGGCTCCAAGAGGCTTTAGTTAATGCAGCGAAGCACGGCAATTCTTTAGATCCCAGTAAGCGAGTGGTGGTGCGCCACGCCCATGCTGGCAAGCATTACTGGTGGGTGGTGTGTGACCAGGGGCATGGGTTTAGCCCGCCGATCACCTGTGGCGAGGTGCCGGCATTCGAGCTAGATAATCCTGAGGATTCTAGCGATTTGACCTTTAATGCCAGCAATTCGGCGGCGCTGCCCATTTGCGAATCAGCATGCGGGCGTGGGTTATTTATTCTGCACCATGTGTTTGATCAGGTGGCTTGGAGCGATTGTGGTCGTGAGCTTCACCTGTATAAGCGTGTCAATAGGGATTCGAGCTGGAGCCTAAAGCCAATTTTGGCAACGGCGGTAACTCACTGGGGATCGATTACGGACCGGTTACGATCGCAATACGAAGCGGTTTTTAACGATCCCGATCCTAAGGATTCTAAGTTTCCCAAGGGAGCTGAATCCTCGGATTTTTCCAATTCCAAGCCATCTGATTCTTCTTCATCCAAACGCAACACTTAAAGCGCCTCAATGTCCATGGTCAGGACAGCGGGGCGCTTTTAACGAGCGATCTAACCATCCAGCAGCCTGTTTCAGATGGTCTAGAGCCTCTGCTTGGGCTGCTTTTTTGTCGGGATGGGCTTCATTCAGCAGATACACCAAGGCAGCGGCGGCCTGCTCCGGGGCGCGAATGGCGCGATCGCCTTTTTTTTGATGCCAACGATCATCCGTCAAGGACAGCCGCGCCGCCAGTACCTGCGCCAGTTCGTGATTGCTGAGCTCTTGACAGGGCTTGGCTTCTAGGGGATTTTGGGCAACTGGGTCAAAGGTCACCAGTGGCATGGGCTTGGGAGATTGGGGCATGGGACAGGAAATCCTTTGGAAATTGCCTTAATGGTAGGCAATTTAGGTTAGGTTGTGGGGGCTAAATTCGAGAGCGAAATGCTTAGTAACAGGCTGTGGAACAGGAAAATGGGGCGCTGGAGGAATTGGATGGGTTCTTGGGGCAGTTTGGGGATGATTTAGGAGCGGCGGAACAGGAGTTAGGGAATATTCGCGATCGCCATGCCCAGGTGATTCGCGATCGCCAAAAACGTCAGGAGCTGGGCAATCAGGTTGATATCGTACGCCCTGATCGCGATCGCGCCAAAAATAAAGCGGTCCGCCAGCAGCTTACCCAACAATTAAAAACACTCCAGGATCAGATTGCCGAGCTGGATTTAGCATTAGAAAGTCGCCTCTTTGCCGAGTCTGGATTTAACGAAGTATTTTGGCAGGCGGTACGCTTTGGTGGAATAGGAGTGGTGATTGGCTGGCTGCTAGAGCGTTGGATTGGTTAGACCTTGATTGGGTTGGCTGGTATTGAGTTAGCTGGTGATTGGGCGAGCAAGTTTTCTGAGAGCATTGGTAAACGACGCACGACAAAAAACGGCGTTGCTGGATCGAGCTATGAACCGATTACCGAAAGCCACGAAACCTCGT
>CALCTI010000221.1 GCA_937894105.1 uncultured cyanobacterium | reverse complement strand
ATTTTTGGCATTTACTCCTTCGACCAATTTCCTCGCCAGGTGCAGTTCCTGTTTGCTCCGTCCACGCCCCCTCTGCCACCGGCTCAATAACCGGTCCCGCCCCCCCATCGCGATCTGCTGAAAATTGCTATTTGCTGGAGCTGTAACTCCGATAGCCCCACGGTGCAGCAGCGCTCAACGGATTTAGGCAATTTTGCGGCGATCGCCCAACATCCCCAAGTGCAGTGCTACAGCGTACAAAAGCAGGTGACCGAAGGGGAGCGGCAGCTTCTCCAGCAGCTCAACATTGTGGATCTGAGCGAGTCCCTGGACAATTTTGCCACCACCGCCGCCTACCTGAACCAGTGCGACCTGGTCATTAGTGTGGACACATCCATCGCTCACTTGGCAGGCGCGATCGCTCGACCGGTGTGGATCGCCCTCGCCTTTCACGCAGACTGGCGTTGGTTTCGTGATCGCACCCACAGTCCGTGGTATCCCACTGCGCGAATTTTCCGGCAGTCCCAACCTGATCACTGGCAAGGGGTATTTCAGGACATGCAAGGGACTCTGCACAGTGACTATTTGAATAATGAGTTTTTGAATAATGGGTGAACAGACTGAATAATGAGTGAATGGAGGGCGATCGCGCTGAAAAGTTTGGGAAAAGAAACGTTAATCAGTAGTCATTTTTTTATTGCAAATTATTGCAATAATCCCATTGCCTAAGCAGTTTCTAGGGTCTTTTGATCCAACAATTGGGTAAGGAAAAGGCCCCAAGTCAAAGTCGCCTTAAGGCTTACCATCTCCTCCCTGTGCGCAGCATTTTTTTCTTAAGAGTTTCTTTGCTGATATTGCAAGGATCCTAAAGGATTACAAAGGGGGTGTAATTGCTTTTCTGATCAGGGGATTGCATCGTAAACCAACGACTATAGGGGCAGTTTCTAGCACAAGCTGTAGGAAATTTATGAAGCGGCGGCATTTTATTAACCGAGCACTTTGGTTTTCCCTGGGGGTAGGGCTAAGTAGCTGTGGTCAACCTGAGTTGGCGTCACCTGATGGGGACGGAAAGGCTAGCTCCGGTGACGGAGAAAGCTTAAAAGTGTGGTGGCAAGAGGGGTTTTATCCCGAGGAAAGTGATGCCATTCGGGAAATCGCTGCCCAGTGGGAAAAGGGCAGTGGTAAAAAAGTTGACCTAACATTAATTGCCCAGAAAGATATGATTGGGCAAATTGAAAATGCCCTGTCCGCCAAGACTCTTCCCGACGTGTGCTACACCGGCGTGGGCGACCTGGCGGTTTTCCCGCGGATGGCGTGGAATGGGCAGTTGGTGGATGTGTCCGATGTGCTGAAGCCCTTAGAAAAGTTTTACGATCCCGAAGCCCTGAGGGGGGTGCGCTACAAAAATAATGTGACGGGCGATCGCAGCTACTTTGCGGTGCCTATCATGCAATCGGGAATTCATATCCACTACTGGAAAAAGTTGCTGGTGGACAGTGGGCAGTCAGACAGCGCCATCCCCAAGGACTGGAGGGGCTTTTGGAAATTTTGGGAAAATGCCCAGGCACCGCTACAGCAGACTGCCGGCTCCGATATTTACAGCATCGGTATGCCCATGTCGAAAAGTTTGGACACGTACAATAATTTTGAGCAGTTTTTAGAGGCTTACAACGTCGAAATCCTCAGCGAGGACGGCGATTTGCAGCTTGATCAGCCAGCGGTGCGCAAAGGGTTGGGGGCCGCCCTACAAGATTACGCGCGATTCTACCAGGGGGGCTTTGTGCCGCCGGACGCCATTGACTGGGACAACACCGGCAATAATGTGTCTCTGCTGAGCCGCAAGAGTTTGATGACCGTTAACCATACCCTGTCCGCCCCTGGTTCCCAGCGTAAGGATGAGGAGGTTTATTTTAATCAGCTTTCAACGGTGCCTTGGCCCAGCAAGCCCGACGGTCAGCCCATGCGCCACACCATTGAGCTAAAGCAGGTGGTGGTCTTTTCCCAGTCTCCCCAGCAGGACGCGGCAAAGGACTTTTTAGCGTACCTGGCCCAGCCCGACAATTTGCAAGCCTATACCCAGGGGGCCAAGGCCCGGTATTTGCCGGTCATGCCCCAATTACTAGAGGATAAATTCTGGAAAGACCAGAAGGATGCTCACGTTCAAGTGGCGCTCCAGCAGTTGCAAAATTCTCGCCCGTCTTTTCAAGTATTTAACCCTGCCTATGGGGAGGTGGCGGCGCAGAATATTTGGGGTGGAATTATGCGGGGAATCGCCATGGAAGAGTTATCTATCGAGGACGCAACGGAACGGGCAGTACAAGAAATTAGCGCGATTTTTGCGGCATGGGAGTAGCTAACAGATCACCGATACAAGGCGCACCATCCACGCGCGCGGTCCCAAGGCGGACAACACAGCTAAAGAGCAGCATCTTTTTAAAATTGGTGGTGAGCTTTTCCCTGTTGTCATCTGCTGCGATCGCCGTGGTGGCATTGATGGCCTATGGTTTTGCTCGTAAGGCGTTGAAGGAGTCCACCTTTGAGCGGCTCAATGTGGCAGTGTCCCTTCAAGATGATGAAATTGGACAGTGGTTAAATACCCAGCGCCAGGACGTGTTGTTGGTGTCGCAGTTGCCGGGGGTGCGTCGCTGGACCCAGGCGCTGATGGACAGTAGCGGGGGCGATCGCCGAGCCAGCCGTCTGACCCTCGCCAAGTATTTCAAAGAACTAACGGACACTAAGCCGAACCTGCGGGAAACGTCGATTTTGACGGAGGGGGGGATTATCACCTTCTCCACCAATCCCGGGCGAGAGGGCAGATATCAACCGCTGGGGGCCACAACGACGTATTTTACCGCTGAGGAAAAGGAGTTTCGCCCCACGTTTTATCTGGTGCCGGACACCCAAACAACAGCCATTTCCTTTGCGGCGCCCATTTTTGATAATGAGGGCGATCGCCTGGGGGCCCTATCCATTTCCCTGGATTTGGAAGAGGTGGATGAGCTGATACGCAGCCGAGCAGGGCTGGGACAGACGGGGGAGACCTATTTAGTGGGGCGCCTAGAAGGGAAAAACAAGTTTTTATTTTCTGACCAGAATCAGTCCATTAAATATCCCAACGGCGTCAACACCTTCGGCATTGACGAGGCAACCCTGGTAAGAAACGGTCAAGGGTTGTATACCAACTACGAAGGCGTGCCGGTACTGGGGGTGTATCGATGGTTGGGCGATGGCATTACTGGCAGAAATTAGCCAAGAAGAAGCCTTTGCTCCGGCGCAGGAGCTGGCTCGGCAAATCTTTTTTGTTGGCGTTTATTCCACCCTGATTTTGCTGGTCATTGTGTACTTGGTATCGCGGTATATTACCAAGCCGATTGAAGCAATTAATAAGATGGCGATCGCCTTAGGAAAAGGTGACTTTAAGGTGCGCGCTGAAGTCACAAGCCGGGATGAAGTGGGCACCCTGGCGAGGACGCTGAATAAAACTGCTGACTTATTATTGCGATCACAGCAACAACTGGGAGAATACAACGAAAAACTACAAGTAAAAAACCAGCATTTAGAATCGGCATTAACAGAGCTCCAATCAACCCAATCCCAGCTTATTCAAAGTGAAAAAATGTCTGGGCTAGGGCAAATGATCGCAGGAATTGCCCATGAAATCAACAATCCCGTGACCTTTGTGCATGGCAACTTAGACTACGCTGCAGGGTACCTCAAGGATCTTTTAGAGCTGGTGGAACTATACGAGATAGAGTATCCAATTCCGACCACAGCAATCCAGGGAAAACTTGAAGAAATTGAAATTGATTTTATAAAAAAAGACTCAAGTAAAGTTATTGAATCAATGAAGTCAGGGACCGAGCGCATCAGAGATATTGTGCTTTCCCTACGTAACTTCGCTCGACTAGATGAATCTTCCCTAAAAGAATCCGATCTGCACGAGGGAATAGAAAGTACGCTCTTGATATTGTCACATCGAGTCAAAAACAAGGTGGAAATCATTCGAGATTACAATAACCTACCTCTTGTTAAATGCCATGCAGCGCAAATCAATCAAGTATTTATGAATATTTTACATAATGCCCTTGATGCCCTTGATGAAATTGAATTGGAATCTCCACAAATCTCAATTAAAACCAAGCAATTAAATAGGGATTACGTCAGTATTAGAATTGAAAACAATGGTCCGCCGATTCCAAAGGCAATTCAAAATAAATTATTTAACCCGTTTTTTACAACAAAACCCGTTGGTCAAGGAACAGGAATTGGGCTAGGTATTTGCTATCAAATTATTGATAAACACCATGGAATGATCAATGTCCAGTCAGGTTCAGAGAGCGGCGTAGCTTTTACCGTGAAATTGCCCATTGATACGATACGAATAGGGCAGCTAATAACCAATGGCAAGGCGGGATTTAGGCTGGCAGTGTGTCAAAAACGCCGAGATTAAACCTGACGAGAGGGTGAAGAATGCTGACTCTAAAATGCTTATGTTCACTTACTTTCCCCTTATTTTCAGCCCCTATTCCCTTTGGGAAACGGCGTTGTATCTGTGATTGGTTGTATAGTCAATTGCCATTGATGTAGGACATCCACTTGATGGGACATTTAGCGCAATAGTGTACAGCTAAGACCACACTATCGGTCTCGCCAAAGCTTCGCAAACGTCAGGGGATGACCGACTTAGCCTAAATCTTCAGCGTCTCATTGACGCCTCTTGTGCTGAAACAGAGTGACCATAAAAGCTTTTCCAGGCGTCCTATTAGAGTTTAGAAGAACTATATTTGTAATTGGGTGTTTACTGGGCGCTGACGCGCTGAAGGGTGAAATTGGTAGATTCTGCGGGCTGGGTTCGCTAAATTAAGAAAAATAAAATCAAGCCTCGTTTCCTAATCTTTGTATGAATACTATTGCCCCCCCGATCGCCTTGGCTAAGCTAGCCCACAAAGCGCTTCAGCGGGGCAAAATGGCCCTCAGTCTTGCCCACAAAACGGCTCTGCAGCGAATTTTGTCGGCCATTCGTCCTTCGGGCCGTCCCGCTCCAACCATTGATCCGCAGGTGATCGAGACCTTGCAACAGCGCATTGAGGCGTTGGTAAATCAGGATTGGCAGGACGGCGAGGCGGGAGTTTACCCGGTTCAACTGCTATTCGATGATCCGTGGCTGGAATATTTGCTAGCGTATCCGCTGCTGTGTATCGATAGCTTTATGGTGTGGAATCGCTCCCAAACGGGCAAGGTGTACGACTTTAATCAGTCGGTCAATATTAAGGATTATCCCGGCTACTATGCCCGCAATTTTCATAACCAAACCGACGGCTATTTAAGTGATGATTCGGCGCGGCTATACGATTTGCAGGTGGAAATTTTATTTAGTGGCGTGGCTGATGCCATGCGGCGGCGGGTGATTGCGCCGTTGAAGGCGAGGTTGAGAGGGGCGGGGCGATCGCCCAAAATCCTAGACATTGCCTGCGGTACCGGTCGCACCCTACGTAACCTGCAAGCAGCTATCCCCGACGCC
>CALCTI010000220.1 GCA_937894105.1 uncultured cyanobacterium | reverse complement strand
TTCGTTTGACGCCGAGCTTCCGAGCTTTCGCTCGATATCACCCAACAGGCCCCAACTAGTCGCCATGCCACTGCGATCGCCCAGTTCCTCTCGCAGCTCCAACGATTGGCGAAACAGGCGCTCGGCTTCGTCCCAGTTGCCGCGTTCTCGTGCGATGCAACCGAGCGATCCCAAGTCAAACGCCGTGGAAAAATTATTTTTCTCCTGTTTGCTAAGCAGCAAAGCTTCTCGAAAGCAAGATTCCGCCTCGGTCCAATCTCCCCGGTAATACCAAGCAACCCCCAACTTTTCCAATAAGTCCTGCCGTTCACTTGGGGCTAGGGGCTCACGTTTGGCAAAGGGATGACGTGGATTTCCCCTAGCAAAGTCCGTAAATAACTCATCCAATCGCCCATTAACCTCCGCCCACTGAACCAACTCAAATGCCGCCCCCTCAAGCTGCCCCTCCCCTGCAACGACGGACAAAGACACTCCAAACTCTTCCTGTAGAAATAGTTGAAGCTGAGCATAAGAGGGATAAGCATCCACCAAAGCACGGCGAAAAGCTTTCTTGCTAGCCCCATCCCACGATCGGGTGGATAACAATCGCTGCAAAAGATCGATGCGATTCTCCCGTACCCCTACCGAATCGTTAGCGGTATATCCCGACAGCTCATTTAGCTGCGATCGCACCTGTGCAGACCGCCCCGACAGCGCCTGAAAAATAAATAGCCCCGACTGCCACGCCCAAAAATCCGGAGCAAAAGCCGCCAACCGTTCCATCGCCCCCCGAGGCAAAATCAAAATCAACGGATAGGGCACGCTAGCCCCATAAGCATCCCGCAAAAAATTTAAGTCCTTTAACAGGGGCTGCAAATTGCCCTGAATTTTAATCCCCTGCTCCAGTCCCCCCGCCACTATAGCCAATCGCTTTCCCGGCTCCCGCTCCACCCCCGCCAAACATCCCACCAACTCATCTTTTAAATACTGCAGCCCCGGATCCCCCAGCCACAGCCCCACCATCTGCACATCCTCCGCCCCCGGCTTCGTGCGCAACAGCTCCCACAAAATCTCCGCATCTTGACGAAACTCCACCTCCGCCAGGGCCAACGTAAACCCCTCTGCCAAATCCGTAAACGCCCGCAATTCCCCTAACGGCTCCCCATTCAACGCAGCAAACGCCGCCACCTCATCCGGAGCGACCTTAACCGTCCACGATCTGTTGGGTCTTACTGCGCTCATCGTTCATAACCTCTTGATTTGCCTGGCTGGCCTACTCCGCCTGATTGGGATAGTTCCAGCGATCGTCGCCGTTATACTCCAACACCGCCGTACTAAACAGCAAAAGCTGCCCCACATCATCCTTAGTAATATCCTTATCCACACACACCTGCGCCATCACCCCATAATGATTTTCTCGAGCCGCCCGCTCAAAGGCAAATTGCAACTGTTTAAACCCGTAGGTCACCTCATCCGCCGTCACCTTCTCCTTCTTCTGGGTATAGGCTTTTTGTAACGCTAACCGAGCCATTTGGAACAGTTGCCGCACATGCCCACCACTGTGGCGCACCAGTTCTAAAGTTTGTTCGCGATCGTCAAACACCGCATCAATATCAATCCGCGATTCCAACAATGTTGCCAGCTTTGCCACCGCCTCTTCATTAAAGTCCAAATTAACCTTGTCCCGGTTCAACTTATAAACGTTAGGCATGGAAACCAGATTGGGCTGCTCAAAAGCATTGGAAACATTGCGAGGGGAACACAGCACCGAAATTGGCACCGTAAATAGGGTGGTGCAGCGAAGTTCTCGTAGCTGAGAGGAATAATCGAAGAATAAATGATCCCCCACCTCTGGCGGCACCCGATCCAGATTATCGAAAATCACCAAAAACCCTTTACTGTTGGGCTTCAGCCGTTGCAGCTTGTTCATTGCGTCCTGCAAGAGTGCATTGGCATCGCTCTTTAGCCGAGATACTTCTTTTTGTAAGGTGTCACGAATTTTGCGCTTCTGCGTACGACTGCCTTTAATCTGCGCTTGTAATTTAAAAATCAACTTCGCCAAAAATGGAGCTTCCGCCCCCAAGCTAGCTTCCGCCTCCGCATTCACTGACTTTGCAACCGTATCCTCTGTTTCGTTCGTAATCTCATTAAACCAAACCTCAAAATTAGCCAAAAGCTGCGGTTCAAACTGCAATCCCAGCTTTTGCATCCGTAATCCCAGATGCTTGATGATGATCAAATAAATATCCGTATAACGGGCATCATTCAAATCTGTTTCGTCATCAACTTCTAGATAAATAACTTCAAATTCCTGGTGCCACTGCTGCTGTAACCGCTTTAACTCAGTACTCTTTCCCGAACCTCGATGCCCCGTAAACAAAATGCACTGAAACTGTCCCTGATCCTGAAATTCTAACTGGGCACTAACAAACTCTACCGCCTCACTCTTTCGCAACTCATCCAAAGGAACGTAGTAACGCTTCAGATCTTCACCGGCAAGGGGTGCCACATCGCAAATCCGAAACGCTTCTTTGAGGGTGGTTGCACGCTGGGGAGCCAGGGATGCCATATAAACAGTTGTTATCCAAAACGGTAGTAATAGGGCAAGCAAAACATTGCCCCTATTTTATCCAAATAACCATCGACTAGAACAACTTTAGCTGCTCCCATTGCGATCGCTGATATTCCTGCTGTTTGTGCTTCATATATCGTTCAATGACCCTCTTCACCCTTTGCGCCGCCTCAAACTCTTCCCCTTGCTCCGCCTTCAGCCGCTGCCGCACGATCGCCCGCAACTCTGAAATCACCTTTCCATTCAATTTTCGAGTGTTTTTCCAACTAATAATTTCATCAGGATAAGAACTTCGATTTAAATATCGTTTCTGTTCAATTTCCGGCAAACTATAGCCCCGTAACTCCGGCACCCAGTGGCGAATAAACTGTAAATTTGGGTCACGATCCACTAAGTTTTTACTGGGATTATAAATACGAAAACTCTTAGAAAACGGATTAGTAATTCCCGCCTGCATTTGCCACTGCCAATGGTTAATCGCAATATCCCCGTCCACCAAACAATTCATAAAATGTTCTGCGCCATGGTGCCAAGAAACTCCACAATTAATCGTTAGAAATGTGACACACATAGCTCGGGTTCGAAAATTCATCCAGCCCATGGTTTTAAGCTGGCGCATACTGGCATCAATAATCGGAAATCCCGTTTCTCCCGCCTGCCAAGCCACAAATAATTCCGCCTTTTCCCCCGTCAAAGGCTCCGGCGAATACCAATCGTCGTACTCGCGATAATAATTTTTTTCGCCAATATCGGGGCGATAGTACAAACGCTGGGTAAAGGAATCATGCCATCGCAGGCGATCGCAATAGCTTTTAATAGAAAAGTCAGCCTTCACCGCTTTGGGGTGATTTTCGTCTTCCAATTCCCGCCGTCGCCGCTGCATCGTCTGATAAATAACTCGAGTGGAAATGGTGCCAAAGGTTAAGTGGGGTGATAAATGGGAGGTGGCACCTTTCTGGGCTAACCAAGGTTGAGAAAGTCGCCAATGGTATCCCCAAAAACGTTGATTAGCGAATGATTCTAATGTTTCATGGGCAGCAGTTTCTCCACCGCGAAAATCGATACGACGTAAATTCCAAAATCGTCGATATTTATTAAACAGGGTCGGAAAATCTAGGATTGGCAATCCCAAGTTTTCCCAGCTCAACTGAGGCGTTTTGATATGTGTTGGAGGCTGGGTGATCGCCCCTTTCAAATACCCCTTATGATCCTTAAGCCAAGTATCCCAACTAATCTTTGGCTGTTGAATATAGTGATTTGTGCCCGTAAATAATTCAACGTTTTGGTCTATGCAAAGTTGCCTGATTTGGCGATCGCGATCAATGCCGTATCTAACCTGCACATCTTCATTAAACAACAAGCGTAAATCACAACCTTCCTGGACAAAAACATTAATTAACCGCTGAATAATATCAACGGAATGCCCTTCAAACAGGTAAAGTTGGCTGCCTCGATCTCGAAGATTTCGATCTAAATCCAGCAACGATTGAAATAGAAAATTAATGCGGACAGGAGTGAGTTTAGTATTTTGATAAAACCACGGGTCCACAACAAAAAACGGGACAACAGAATCGCCACAATTAGTCGTTGCTGTCACACATTCGTTGTCCAATAGGCGCAAATCCCGCCGAAACCAAAGCAGCTGCATCGCTCAATAATCTCTATGTCATCACGTGCCACCGCAGCGGTATCCCGAGCAACTTAATGCCCTAATACAAATGTGGCGTTCAATGGCGAGTTATTAGCCGCCTTAAAACTAGCGCAAAACACGTCAGCCGATCATCCTTCCCAAGTCCCTGCTACTTTTTGGAGAACGCCCTTAACCGCCCAATCGCTTCACTTTTCGCCTAAGGAGCCTGTTTTTTCTGTCTGAATAATGGCGTCTGGGTAACTGAAACTGGACCCAAGAATCACATTAGATTACCTAACTAAATTGCCCTAGCTAAACTTAATTAGAAGTGACACCAAGATGGTCAATCTCTGGGGTGTAATTTTCTACGATTCGCCCAAAGCCGCGAACTTGAGAAGCGTAGAGCTTAGCAATAGAATCTCCTGATTTTTCTTCAAATCGGTCTAATATTTCGGAATTTAGAGAATCAATCGCAATACATCCACGCCCTTGTTCATAGCCAGAACTGTGTATATATTCGTCATTTCCAATAAATAGAGCCACGTGATCAATCTTTCCCTTAGGGGCGTTTTTTTGGGAGAAAAAAATCAAATCCCCAGACTCTAATTCACCTTTTTTAATAGATTTCGTCCACGCTGCTTGCTGATAAGAGTCTCGAGGTAACCAAATACCCACCGAGGCGAAGGCTGCCTGTACCAATCCAGAACAATCGTAATTTGGTGCCACGGTTCCGCCCCAAAGGTACTGGTTAGGAACAGTCATCGCTTCTCCGGCAAAGGCGATCGCCCCAGGAATTTTCCCCACAATCTCATCGCGCGTTATAGTGCCTGGGCGATATGGGGTACCGGCAACCGGGCTTAACTTTTGACAGTCAGCATCAGAAATCCAGCCGCAATAGCCGTCTTCCAAAAGCTGTATTTCAACGGCTGAACTGGGATTTTCTAGGGTTCGGTCGGGCGATCGCTCTCCTACTGACTTGACCCTTAAAAAACGCCCCGCTGCCCCCTGAGTCACTAACCCTTTCAACGATGGCGAACCGTACAAGCTTAAATCAATAGGAGTTTGATATTGCTGCTGTTTCTTGGGCTTTATTTCTGACATCTTTCTAAGATTTATAGGATAATTTTAGCGAGTATTTTCAAGCATTTTCCAGTACAGTATTGTTTAGTAATAGGGCGTAGGAATCGTCATAAACTGAGTACAATCGGTACAGTTTAGGGTGAAGGAAATATCGTCCACCCCAATCGAGCTTTACTTTAAACGTCGCATTTAGTGCTAACAATGACTGTGGCAACGTTATTGTTCCGCTCCGGCGGCAC
>CALCTI010000219.1 GCA_937894105.1 uncultured cyanobacterium | reverse complement strand
CCCGGGTGCGCCTCAATAAAATCTTGTACCGCTAACACCTCATTTCGATCACCCACCACACAGGGAACGCCGATGGCAATGCAGTTATTGAAGAAAATTTCCGCAAAACTTTCCCCCAGAATTGTTTTAATTCCCCAGCGGGCGATCGCCTGGGGGGCATGTTCCCGACTGGATCCACAGCCAAAATTACGGTTCACCACCAGCACCGTGGAGGATTGATGTTGCTTTAAATCAAAGGGATGGTCCCCATTAAGCTGGGTGCGATCGTCGGCAAATACGTGCTCCCCCAAACCATTGAACGTTACGCAGCGCAGAAACCGAGCGGGAATAATACGGTCCGTATCAATATCATCACCGCGAAGGGGAACGCCGGGTCCAGAAATGGTAGAAAGTGTGCTCATGGTTCGTAAAAGTACTCGTCAAATGATTAGCCGCTGAATAGTTAGTAAATACGGGCTAAATAATAAATAAAAAGCATCGCGGCTTCGCTAATTGATACTCAATAGATCGTCGAAAAAGCTGTGGGTAGTGATGCAATGTGATGGTCACTCAATTTCGAAAAGCTTGAATTTTCTATAGATTAAGGCTCAGCCTACATTACGTTGTATCACTACCAAAGCTGTGATTTAAATCGATTGAAACTACCGATTTCGCCGAAATTTAGAATGTCTAAATCATTAGGTCTATTACTATACACGTCGTAGCCAACCATTGAGCGTAAAGCGGCTATTTTCGAATTTGCGCGACGGACAAGCAACTTCCCTCACCTCGTGCTTAATGCGGCTATCGAAAAGCACCATTGTATTGTTATCGGGAATAACATCGTTGAATTTTTCCGATGGCTCCGTCGCTGGTCCGTGCAAATCAGTTTCGTAAATACGCAGTGCACCACCAGAGTAAGCTTTAGGTTTCTGATAGAAATAGTACACGTAAGTCAGCACTCGCGTCGCTGTTTCTGGACTGCCGGAATCGTTATGGATTTTGTAAAAGCACCCATCATTATGGGCGGTCATTTGCATTTCTACCTGGGACACTAAAAACGGGTCAGAGTCCAATTGCCCCATAATCGTTGGCATCATCTTTAGCAGCCGCTTACGCAACAGATGATAGAAATCCGTATAGTGAGTGGCGTATAAAATACTGGACCGTCGGTAATCGTCAGCGTTGGTGGTAGTACTAGAACCGACAAATTTTTCTTTATTATCGAAGGCGATTTTTAGGGCCGCTTCGTTTTCTTTTTTCGAGAGAAAATTATCAATCTTGACGCAGCGCGGCGGAAGCATTGAGGTGTAGTAAGCATCCCAAGAAACGGGCTCTGGCGCGATCGCGTCGCTGCTTTCTTGCTGTGCCCCCTGCATCGATTGCTGACCCGCTGAGCCATGATCAACATCCCTATTCGCCTCTACCGCGGCTGAATCCACCGCTGCTGAATGGCGATCGCCATTTCCCTTTTGATCATCACGCCCATTAGCAGGGCTCGCCAATTGAACAGCTTTGTCGTATTGCCCCTTATTGGATCCTGCACGGATTAAATTTTCTGCTAATAGCTGAGGCGATCGCCCATTCTGCCCCGAGCTTTCCCCTTGGGAGAGGGCCAAGATTTTCAGAGCAATTTGGGCTCGCTCCTGGGGAGGAACCGCCTCATCGGCAAGAATCTCCTGAAGAAAAGTCAAAGATTGAGAAACCAACCCTTGAAACTGCTGCTGATTTAGCAGGGACGAATCGCAATCTGTAGCGTCAGAAGCCATCATGGGGTGAAAATTCGAAGCTATTTCAGCCGTAAGTTACCACGCACTTTCACAGTCAGGATAACTGAAGCCCTGTGTAAAAACTAAGCTGAATTTATGGAGCCCAGTGGTTTCTACATCAAAGGGCGTGTACTTCCTACCGCGCCGAACCTTTGAAATTTATTGCTGACATGTCCTAGTGCAGCGTCAAGGGCAAGAATTAGGATTTCTTTTTTCTGGAAGAACTATTTCGTCATGCCCTCAGCAATCGTCAACCCTAAATTTTAAAGCTGACACGTCCTAGCCATCCTTGCAAACATCGTTACGCTCCACCCGCACAGCACCGAGAAGAGTGTCAACAAACACACAGCTATAAGTATCTAAAACGTCCTGATTGCGAATGGCGAAACTAATACGCTTTTCCACGTTAATCTCATTACCGTTTGACGCGTCCCCGTCTTGTCCCGTAGCAATCCAACCTCGACTATTAAAAAGCACACGGTAAGGACCGCCGCCAACAAAGCTAGTATTGCCATCAGAAATTAGCACCAGAGCCCTCGCTTCCCCTAGTAACGGCTCCCATAGGGCATTTTCACAGCTCCCATCGCCCGCCCGGTGCGAGGAGTATTCCACGTTAGAGCCCGTGTCGCGAAAGCACACTTCCCACACGGCTTTTTTTTGTCGGGCCGTAAACTGCCCCTCTCGCAAAGCTCGCAATGTGGCGTCCTGAGCTGCCCCTAGGCGCTGGCTATTGGCAAAGTTTCCCCAGCTCGGTCCGGCTAAGGCGGCCAAAATGCCCACCATTACCATTACCACCAGCAGCTCTAACAGCGTAAAACCTGCCGACGGTGACAGGGGCGATCGTTTAAGGAAGCTCAATAGCCATTGAAGCTGACGAGCCTTAAAAGTTGAAAAGGAAGTCGAGGGTTTCATGGGTCTAAATTTCCCTTAAGAATCGCAAAAAAAGTGAAGAAAGAAAACAGGGCATCTATATATCCCACCCAAGGTTGTGTGGCGCTCTAGGTCATTTGCCTGCCCGTTTCCTACGCCTTAAGGATGCCGAACTATACAGACGCTTCTGGACTATTTGCATCCCTAGTGGTGCGGACGTAATGCAAAAACACTTCGTGCCCGACGGTGGTAGCCGATTTCAAATCAAAGCGAAGGGCCTTGTCCGCTGACAACCCTGTTTCCCCGTCCACAGGGGTGGGTGCGTTTTGTCCTCCGACGATTTGAGGGCATACCGTTAGGTGCCATTCGTCAATGGCATCCACGGCTAATAGCGCTGCCACAATGGTTCCCCCGCCAAGCACCGCCAAGCGATGAATACCATCTTTTTTTAGTTTACCCAGGGTTGAGGGCCAATCAATCGTTGGGGATGGGAGTGAATCCTCTGGATCCTGTGGTTCCACAGAAAACGATCGCACCTGATCAAACCCTGGCTGACTCTGCCATTTTTCAACATTATTCGGCAAGGTCAACAGCCAATGGGGACATTTTTGACTAAAGAATTTTAGCTCAGAACTAATATTGCCCGAAGGAGACGCAATAATTTGAGCGGGCTGAGGCGGCAAACCTTGCTGTTGTCGCTGTTCAATCAGAGCCGAATCAAACACCCGCATGGCGGTGCCTTCGGATCGCAAAGTTCCTGCCCCCATTAGTACGCCATCAACCTGAGCCACCTGTTCTTCTAAATGTCGCCGGTCAACTTTAGTGCCGAAGCGTGCCCGCGATCGCTGATCATCGCCAATTTTCCCATCGGCACTAATGGCAAATACAACGGTGACGTGGGGACGCAAAGAGGCAATTGGATCCATGGGTCGCTAGCATTATTGAAGTTCTTAGGCACATACTAGGCAAAGGATGAAGCATAAACGCTGGGTAAACGACGGCACTTATATTGGTTCATCATATTGATATATCGAATATCGAATGGATATATCGAAAACTTGACTCGTTAGACTCAGCGATTTCAAATGTGATTTCGGACTTTTTGACCTGTTGAACTGCGATTGGGGGGATAGGACGCTTTATGGCAAGTAGTTATTTGGTGGCGGTGTTTCGCGATCGCATTACCGCAGAAGAAGCCTACACTCGCCTGGAGAAAGCAGCCTTTCCCACAGAGGTGATCGCCATTCTAGGCAACGGCTATAAAACTGCCGACGAATTTGGACTGGTTGACCCCCAATCCCAGGCCATAAAACAGGCCAAACTAATGGCTACTTGGCTGGTGCCCTTTGGTTTTGTGGCTGGGGCCACCTTTAGCATTATTTCTGAGTTGCAAACCTTTACGCCCTGGGCGGGGCAAATTGGCAATCATATTGTTAGCGGGGCCTTAGGGGCGATCGCCGGTGGCATGGGTAGTATCGTCGCTGGAGGCAGCGTGGGATTAACGGTGGGCGGTGGCGACGCACTCCCCTATCGCAATTTATTAGCGGCGGGACAATATTTGGTAGTTCTGCGCGACTTAAATGGCTTTGAAACGCGCAAAGCTAACGATATTCTTCGGGAGCTGAATCCGGAAGGGGTGCAGGCTTACATGGATCCAACGGCGATCGCCTAATGCTGATCATTGAATCCCCATCACCTAACATCCATATATTTTTATCGGCTGGTGTCTATAATTCCCCTCAGCATCTTCCAAGGCTTCTCCAAAGATATTCCACAACTGTTGTAGGGTCTTCAGCTTTTTAAAAAACAGCGAATGAGTCTGAGATGGAAGTTGGAAATCTAGCGCATTTCGAGTCAATTTCTAACCGTTACCCTTGGCTTTATTTTCTCGACGAGGTGCAGGTAACTTTTGACCCGGTGGGTAATATAAGTCTTCAAAAAGCTGCCATCCTGTTTGTTGAATTACATATTCATGGGTGCTCAGTCCCTTCTCCTTCGCTGTCTTTACAACGTCACGGTACTCCATTTCAAAGGACTCACACAGTTGCCGCTGCCGAATGCCCTTTGTTGCGTCATTTTCACTAAGCTCAGCCATAATAAATTAAGCGTTTATTACCTTTTTCACAGTTTATCAGTAGGCAGTTTATTAGTGGGTATAAGCCTAGGCATATGGGCTTTGAATTTTAAGAAATATCTTGTTTTGGCTCACTTATAAAAAAGAAATTAGCATGGATATATTAAGTCTGTTGGCAACCAAATCTTTCCGGCAAAAGCTATGGCTAATAAAGAGATTGCTAAAGGGGCAGAGGTTCAGTTAAAAGACGTGCCTGAAACAATGCTTTGGACCCTCCATAATCGTGCCACTGAGGCAATGCGTAGCGATCGCGTTTTAACGGATCCAAAAGCTGTAGAGATTTATCAGGCGATCAACTACGATTATGAACGGAGTTTTGGGAAAGCTGACCCGGTTCATGCGTTGCGGTCCATTGCTTTTGATCAGGCGATCGCCCAGTTCCTAAAGCAAAGTCCCGACGGCACCATTGTTAATTTAGGAGAAGGTCTTGAAACCCAACGCTTTCGAGTTCAAGACTCAAAGGCATTGTGGCTAACCGTTGACTTACCGGAAGCTATTCAAGCCAGGGAAAAATTTATTCAGCCTAACTCGCGCCACCAACACTTACCCCTGTCTGCTCTGGATCGAAAATGGTTGGATTTAGTCACTAAAGACAAGCCCGTATTTATTACGGCGCAGGGACTATTTATGTATTTTCCACAGAAAGAAGTCAGTACTTTAATGCAGGATATTTTCCAGACTTTTGATAACTGCCATTTAATGTTTGATACGATTCCCCGCTGGTTTTCAAAAAAGACCACTGCGAAAGAAGGATATTCTCTGACTGAGCATTATGTGGCTCCAAAAATGCCCTGGGGAATCAACCGAAACGAAATCAAATCGACTCTAGCCCGATGGTTAAACAACCAAGTTACTGTTGAAGATATTGGTTATCCAAGTTTTAAAAGGGGCGTAGGATGGAAGATATTCACAGCTTTATCCCGTATTCCTATTCTTAGAAGAATTACGGCGACTATTGTTAAAGTCAGCTCAAATAAAACCACGTAGAGAATGACAGCTCGAAGTAATTACGATGAGGTTCAAGACAGCTCTACTGTTTTAACCTGCTTAACTCTGTTGTAATTGTCTGATTTACTTCTGCGTTTTTTCAATGAGGAAAGATTGCTTTTATGAGCATATTTTTCAAGTCATCTTATCGATAAATTTATCCGTGAATAATTCATCAACGAAATCAACGATAGGCGAAAAGCAATCTGTTGCTAATGTCTTGAACGCTTTTTCGTCGAACAACTTATCCCGAAAAAAATGGTCGAAATGGCTACGCCCAACTATTTCCCATCATCACGGTGCTTATGTGGTGCTGTTGGTTTCCTTTCTAACTGGCGCAGCAGCAGCTCAGAGTTGGTCGATCGCCACCACATTAGTATTAATTTGTGCCCTACTGGCATTTCAGGCAGAATATCCTTTATCTCTTCAGCTACAAAATCGCCGTAGTTGGAGGCCGAGATACTTAATTTGGGGATTCGCTTATGGGGCTGTCGCCACCGCCATTGCCGTCTATTTATACTGGCAAACGCCCCTTTTAATTTGGATTTATTTTGGGGCGATCGCTGCTCTGATTGTTGACACTATTGCCACTATTTATCGCCAGCAAAGAAGTCGAATAAACGAGCTAATCACTTTTGCCGCCATCTGCTCGTCGGCTCCCTTCGCCTATGTTGCCACCACTGGAGCAGTAGATCATTCAATTGTGGGTCTTTGGTTGCTCAACACATTATTTTTCGGCGGCACTATTTTTACCGTAAAAATTCGTAAGCCGAAAACCTCATCCCTTTTACCCGCCGTTATTTACCATCTTGGTTCTGTGGCAATTATTGTGAGCCTATGCCTTGTGGGCTGGCTAGGCTCAGTAACAGCTTTGGCTTTTAGCGTTGCCACATTTAAGATGCTATTTATTTTGGCTAAAAAAGAATGGTATTGCACCGTCCCCATCTATCGGGTTGCAGCATTGGAGACAGTTTGTGGTGCTTTATTTATGGCGATCGCCTCAATATCGCTTTTACCTATAAAACCAATTCTCTAAATTGGTAGTGCTCAGAATGTAAGGATGGCATTCAAGAAGCCTGCCTCAATCAGGAGTGCACGGCTTTTACCGTAAGACAGACTAGGGCCTGATACCAAATCCGGAATGTTAACTCCAACGTCGTAAAGATAGCCCAATGAGTGCTAAGCCTTTCGGAATAAGGGTTTAGCTAAAACCATCACCTTGGGGTAGTTAAAGCGGATTTGGTATAACTTCCTTGGGGCGATTGGGTTTGGGATGGGATTGATGACAATTCCTAGTTTCTGATATTTTCGTTACCGTTTTGTCCACCTGTAATGATTCCAGTGGCGGGAATTTGCACATCGAAGCGAGTTCCTTGCCCCACCTGGGAACCACAAACGAGTTCCCCACGATGCTTTTTGGTGACAATGGAATAGGCCAGTGCTAAACCAAGCCCTGTCCCTTTGCCTATAGGCTTCGTTGTAAAAAATGGCTCAAACATTTTGTTACGGGTCGCTTCACCCATGCCACAGCCGTTATCGGTGATCGCCACGCAGACCCACCCCCCATTCTCTCCCTCTAATCGGGTGATAATCTCAATGCGCCCTGGCGCTGGTGTTTCTTGGCGCTTTAGCTGTTCTTCATATCGCTGGTGAATGGCATCAATGGCATTGCCAATCAGGTTCATAAAGACCTGGTTCAGTTCCCCTGAGTAGCACTCCACCAGGGGCAGATCCCCATAGTTATTCACAACGTCAATGGCGGGGAAGTGATCGCCTTCCCTTAAACGGCTACGCAAAATCACCACTGTACTATCAATATTTTCATGAAGATTAACCGCTTTGCAGGGAGATTCATCAATGCGGGAAAAGGTCCGTAATCCCTTCACAATTTCACGAATACGATGGGTTCCTTCCTGCATTGAGTGCAAGAGTTTGGGAAAATCTTTCGCCACAAATCCAATATCTTCCTCATCTAAATTGGGGATACTATCGCTGTCTAATGCACGGTGGGCTAAGGGACGATAAATGGCGATCGCCTCTAAAACCTGCTCCATATAGAATCCCACATGGGCTAAATTGCCGTAGATAAAATTAACCGGATTATTAATTTCATGGGCAATCCCCGCTACCAGCTGTCCTAGACTCGACATCTTTTCCGCCTGCACCAGCTGCAAGTGGGTTGCTCGCAAGGAGTCCAAGGCCTCTTCCAGGTCTCGGGTGCGATGGCGCACTTTGTCTTCCAACTCCAGATTCTGGCGCTGCACCTGCTGTTGCAGACGATATAGTCGAAAATGGGTGTGGGCACGGGCCAACACCTCCGCCTGCTGGAACGGTTTGGTAATGTAATCTACCGCTCCCAGTCTAACCCTTTCACCTTGCTATCCACATCGGCCAAAGCGGTCATAAAAATCACCGGAATATCCCGCGTGGTCGGATCTTCCTTCAACCGCGCACAGGTTTCAAACCCGTCGATCCCCGGCATCATCACGTCTAATAAAATTAACTCTGGTTGAAATAACGGCACCCGTTCCAAAGCCTTCTGCCCTGACTTGGCGATCGCCACCTCCCATCCAGCCCGCGCTAACACATCCGACAGCACACCTAAATTAGTGGGGTTGTCGTCCACAATTAAAACTCGCCCCGCTCCTTGGTCGGCATTATCCTCCCCAGCAGCGGAGTTTGCGGTAGGCGAAACATTAACCATGGTCAAAGCTGGTGGAATTCATCAACGGTAATTTATCAACGGTCAACAGGGCAGCACGGTAGCGAGCAAAACCGGTTACCCACGGTCCCAGGGACAATCGAAAATTGCGCTTTCGCGATGGCGCTAATTGCGCGTCAAAAACTACGGTCTAAGCACTGTAATCTAAAAACTCCAAAATCGCTTCATCATCGAACCCTTGGGCATACTGACGGATGGTATCCACAAAGGGTTTTAGGGGGGGATTATTCTGCACTAGTTGATCAATCTGGCGCAGACTGCCGTTCATATTACCCTTCATGGCCAGGTCATGGATTTCTGCCACGGTAGCGACGTCTGGGAAGGGGATATTGTCTAGGGTTTCTTCCAGGGTGTCCGCGGGGGCAGTGTCGCCGTAACTCCAATCCAAACCGAGGTGATTTTTCAGCTTTTCAAACAGTTCGACGGTGTGGACCGGTTTACTGAGGAAGTCACTGGCACCAGATTCTAGAATGTTACGACGATCAGATTCTAAAACACTGGCGGAAAAGATCAAGATGGGGGTGTGCACTAGGGTTTTGATGGATCGCGTGCGCCGGAGCATTTCCACGGTTTCCATGCCCGGCATAGACCAATCAGAGATGATCATGTCGGGCTGTAGTCGCACGGCCTGTTCGAGACCAGTTTGGGCATCGGTGGCTTCGTGAAGGGCGAAACCGAGAGGGGTCAATAGGTGAACAAGAACAGAGCGATTTTCCCATTTGTCGTCAATCACTAGCATCACTGGCTTGCGATCGCCCTGAATGCCAATAATTTGCCCCGTTTTATCCTGCTGCAATTGTTGCGACCAATTTTCCGCCCGAGGCAGGGGAATTTCAAACCAAAATACACTGCCGGCCCCAGCTTCGCTGCGCACCTGGAGTTCGCCTCCCATTAATTGCACCAGTTTTTGGCAAATAGCAAGCCCCAGACCTGTACCCTCTGACTGCTGTCGGCGATCGCCCACCTGCTGGAAAGACTCAAAAATTTGCTGCAAATCCTCTGACGGCATCCCCACCCCCGTATCCTGCACTTCGAAGCGGATGAGATCCCCACCGCCTCGGCTCACCCGCAGAGTCACGGTGCCCGTCTCGGTAAATTTCACCCCATTGGACAACAGATTCAACAAAACCTGCTGCAAACGTTTCTCGTCCGCTTCCACCCCCATAGGCAGCTCTGGATCCACTTGGAGTTCACAGTTAATGTCCTTGCTCTTGGCTCGAACTCGACAGAGTTCCACTACGGTTTCCAGTACTGCCGGGAGATAAAAGACAGTGGGGTGGAGCTCCATTTTCCCCGCTTCCACTTTGGAAATGTCGAGGATGTCATTAATAAGTGCCAACAGGTAAGCCCCACATTGATACATGGTGTTGACGCGATCGCGAGCCACCACCGGCACATCGGGCATACTCTGCAAAACCTGGGCATAGCCCATGATGCCGTTGAGGGGCGTGCGTAGCTCGTGGCTCATATTGGCCAAGAAGCGACTTTTAGATTCATTGGCCGCCTTAGCTTGGGCCGTAGCCTGGGCAAGTTTTTCCGTCCGCTGGACCACTCGGCTTTCCAGATCCTCGTTCAACTCCTTGAGCCGTCCCTCAGATTCCTGGAGTTCTGCTGCCATAAGCCGCTGTTGCTTCAGGGTATCGGTGAGGTTTTGATTAACGTGATCGGCGCGGCGATAGGTGTAGTTATAGTCCAGAATGAGACCCATTAAAGGCACAAGGTACGCCACAATTTTCAAAAAATGGGCAACATTAAAATCGTTGTCGAAAAGGGTGGAAGACCCAAAAGCCATATGCAGTTGGGTGACCACGTTGGGGATGGTGCTGATGATCAAGGCGTGGGAAAACAGGCTGGGATAGCGGCGATCGAACCGAGGATAAATGAGCAGCCCAGCAAATAGAAACAGCAGCAGGGGCAACACATCCCATGGGCGCGTGATCCACATGTTGGGATACATGGTTTCGGGCAGGATGTTGCTGGTGGCGCAGAACTGAATCACCCCGTAAGCGATCGCCCCAAACAGCAAACTGACCCCCACAATAAATGGCGAACCGCGGCGGAATCGATCCGGCTTGGTAATCATCAACAGGCTGACCCCCACCAACACAATCAACACATTAAATAGACGGCAAATAGCCCAGGTGAAAGGGATGAGGTTGGTATTATCTGCAACGGCATCAATGAGTCGATCAGCCGCAAGGGTATGAAAAGCATCCATCATACCTGCGCAAAATAGGGCAACCCCCAGGATGGGCGTGGTGATATCGCGTTTGATATGGAAGTAAGTGAACGATAAAACCACCGTAAAAATAGCGGTGCAAAATGCGCTCCACTCCAGAATGGTGTGCAGAAAGCTGCCGCTAAGGGAACGGTGCAGCATATCGCTAAGGACAGCCCCCGACATTCCAGGAGCAGCGGGATTGGGAGGAGCGTGGGTGGGTGAACTGAAATCAATGCCGAGGAGGTGCAGCAGGAAGGGAGCTAAGCAAACTCCGATAATGCCGAGGACGAGATTGCGCGGCAAACGGTTTGGATCTTCAGGGACAGAGGAGGCGAGTCTCATGGCGTAGCCACATTGGGAAGAGGGAATACTAGGGGCTTTCGGTAAAGGAAAGGGAGAAGGGGACGCCCATTCTCACTCGTTCAACAGAGCGGTGATCTGGGCAAATGGTGAACGCCAAAATCAATTAATGTTGGCACAGGGCACAGGAGAAAAAAAGAACATAAACGAGTCTGCTCTTTATGATCTGATAAACTGCATCGGAGTTAATTAATACTTTCTCTAGTTTACGAAGTTTGGGAGCAATCTTCTGCAAAGCTGTAAAGAGAGTTGTGGGGAAATGTTTCGAAGCGCGGAGAATAGGGGCATTGATTATGATGATAGGGAATCGGTGTTGTCCCAATTCTTCCCCATAGGACCTTAAATATAACCAACATGGATTCCGTCAGCTAGCCTTTCTAGGGTGTGTTCTCAATTAAACTCTAGACACCTTACGGCAGTGAGAAATACATGCCCTTTTAGATGGAAATATTAGGAGCTGGAATCTTTGCACCGATTAAGTTTGATGTTAAAGCGATTAAATTTGGATAGTGCCCATAAGGTAAGGGCGGCTCGCCTCAAACCCCATGAGCTATATGAGATAGCGGGGAGAGCATCCTTATAGTCGAGCCGCTACCTAAATTTGATATTGAAAATTTGACATTTAGTTGATGGCAGCTTCTAGGACGTGCCAATTAAACCTCGGAAGTCTTGCGCAGTAGGAAGTACACTCCCTTTCAAATAAAAAATACTAGAGGCTGAAACCCTTGCAGCTGTTGAACTAGAAATTTAATTGGTGACAGCCCCTAGCTAGCTCGCAAGAATTCACCGATAGTTTTAACTGCGGCTCGCAATTCTTCGGGCGATCGCACCAGCGCAAATCTTACATATCCCTCGCCTGATTTACCAAATCCATATCCTGCTGCTGCGGCAATGCCGGTTTTTGCTAATAGCTCGGTGCAAAATTTAATCGAGTCAGATTCCCATTTTTCCGGCAATTTCGCCCAGGTAAACATCGTTGCTTTTGGGGTGGGGATCGCCCAGCCGATCGCCCCCATAGCCTCCACAAAAGCATTCCGCCGCTGTTGGAAAATAGTTAGGCGATCTTGAACAGAGGACTGATCACCGGCTAGGGATGCGATCGCCCCCCGCAAAATTCCCTGATACTGATTAAAATCTACGGCAGCTTTTACCTGCTTGAGTGCCTTAATTAATTCGGCATTTCCAATGGCATAACCCACCCGAAAACCGCCCATTCCATAGGCTTTGGAGAGGGTAAAAAATTCGATGGAGCGCCTTTTTTGGGTATCTGCCTGAAGAATGGACGGGTGAGGGTGGTCTCTAAATACCATTTGATCGTAGGCAAAATCGTGAACCAAAATGATGTCGTGGCGATCGCAAAATGCCAGCGCATCCTTAAAAAAGTCCAGCGTCGCCGTTGCGGTGGTGGGGTTGTGGGGATAGTTCAGCACCATTAGGCGCGATCGCTGGGCAACGTCCTGGGGAATAGTAGAAAAATCGGGCAAAAATTGGTTTTCTGCCAGCAGCGCCATGGGATAAATTTCTCCCCCCGCCAGATGGACACCGCCGTAGTGGGACGGGTAGCCGGGATCGCCCAATAGGGCTACATCGCCAGGATTAAGCACCGCTAAGGGTAAGTGGGCCGTGCCTTCCTGGGATCCGATCAGGGTTAGCACTTCCGTTTCAGGATCCACTGGCACCCCAAAAGTTTGGGCATAGCGTTGGGCGACGACTTGGCGAAATTGGGCATTGTTGCGAAACAGTTGGTAGCCGTGGGTGGTGGGATCATGGAGGGCGTCAGCGATCGCCTGGAGCACATGGGGGGGCGTGGGCAGGTCCACCGATCCCAGGGATTAATCCACAATATCCAGCCCCTTGGCAGCGGCTTCTGCTTTTGCCGTATCCATGGCGGCGAATACATTGAACTGGAGCGGGGCGAGGCGATCGGCAAATTTCATAGGGCAAATCCCGGAAGATGAAGGTGAGGGGGATGGTCCTGCGGTACCATAGGTGGGTGCAATAA
>CALCTI010000218.1 GCA_937894105.1 uncultured cyanobacterium | reverse complement strand
GGTCCTTGTCAAAATAGCTCGATGCCAGGGCTATTAATAAAAGTAAAACAGCCATCCTTAGCTTTGCTGGGATGGCTGTTTTATTGGTTAAATGCAGCTAAATTTGATATAGCCATTCGTCCTATATCAGCAGAGAGTGACTATATAAATCAAGAGCAGCATGAAGCCTGTCCCCAATAACGTTATAAGTAATTAAGAACCACTCAGAGTGCTTACTGAATAGACTTCAGCTCGGTTTGGACTTGCTTGCGAAGCTGTTGGGCTTCTTGGTCAGCAACGGTATTGGGACTCACTTGGCCTAACTCGTTTATGATACTGTTCAACTCCCCCAACAGGCTTGGGTCAGAGGGGTTCCTTGCCGCACGGGTTTGCCATTGGGCTATCGCCCGTTTTGCACGCTGCAGCGCCTGCTTAGACTGTCGTTCAATATTAATCTTCTGTTGAGCAATGCCCAAGTCCCGCTCATACTCCACAAGCTTGAGTTGAGCTTCGCGGTAATTAGCATCGCTGGGTTGCATCTGCTTTAGGCGTTGTACTGCGGATCGCCGTAGTTCCATCACCTGTTGCCAGGTTTCGGCGGGATGGGGACCGTGTTGGGCAATTTTTGCTGCTTCCCAGGCATACTGCTGGGCGATCGTCAACTTATCCCCAGTCACCTGGATGCTGCCTGCGTTTTGGGAAACCGTTTGTAAATCGCGAGTGTACGCCTCTAATTTTGGACCTAACTGTTGATGGGCCAGGGTATTAGGGGGAATTTCTTTGAGCTGGTCAATGCCCGACTGCCACTGGGTGATCGCCTGGGTGCGCGTGGGAAAATCCGTTGCTCCAGTCACTGCTGCCTTTCCAGCTTCCACTGCTTTGATACCTTCCTGGAGTTTGACCTGGGCGTTTTTTTCCTGGAAAACTACCGCCTCCGTCCGTGCCACTAACTTTCGTGCCCGTTCAAATTCATCGTAGGTAAATCTCCACCGGCAGCCCACAAAGGTGCAGTAGGTTTGGGGATAATAGCCCAGGAACCAGACGGGGATGTTATCCAGGTGTCCTTGGGCCTCTTTCAGAGTCTGTTCTCCCAATGTCAAATCTTCTGTACTGGTGGCTTTATTGACCAACTGGTCCGCCTTTTCCACGGAGGCGATCGCCCCGCGATAGTGGTGATCCATACTAAAAAAGCTGGGCAACAATACCACAGGAGCCACCCGCGCCACGGTCCACCGCACCGGCGGAACCGGTAAATTTGCCACCCACACCAACCCCACCAGCCCAGCGCTTCCTAGGGCTGCCCATTTCCAGACACCAACCCTTAAGCCCCCGAGTCCCCCAACTTTTCCCCGTCGTCTGTTCAACTTGGCGGCCTTTTGAAGCACCCCGTCGTCAAAACCAATCAGCTCACTGGTCATAGACTGTAGCTCTCCATAGGTCAACGGCGTGCCGGTTTGAAGACGCGATCGCTCTAGCCGTCGCAAAATTAATGGGCGCACCGTCTCCTGCCCCAAGTTCTCTCGACAATGTTTGTGGACCGCTGCTTTCAAATAGTCGTAAGCAACAAGGTTTAAGCGGGGGCGATCGCTAGTCATAGGAAAAACTTAGTGAAACTCAGTCAAAACTCAGTCAAAACTCACAAAAAAAGCATCACAAGAATATGTATTCTATTCACCTTTCGCCTATTTTCTGCCTTTTGAATGCCGCCTCATGCTTGTACTTTAATCAGACCAAGATCACAATTAGTCTGAAGTTTGGCTGAGGCGATCGCCGGGATTAGCGTAGATGATTGCAAATTTATTTAAGTCTAGTGTGGGATGGTTATGCTCCCTTGAATTAATTGTGACCCATGGTGGGGAAATCGCCTCCCCGCTTGCCGAATTACCGGCAATTACTCAAGTTTGAAGTCGTTCTTTGCAAATTGAACGAAGGTGCACCAGATTGGGTAATGCGATGGTGAAAGCTTACAAGAGAAGTGAGTTTTAAGCCGCTTGTCGTAACTCTCCATGAAGTAACAGCAGTCACTCAAGGGTTAGTGAATTGCGTATTTGAGTCGTTGGGTGTTTTCTTGGGTAATCCCAAGGCGTTTTTGAAATAGTCGGGCTTTATGCTGTCCTTTTCTATGGTTTGGGTTTAGGCAGTAATCGTCGATTTTGTTGCTCCGTTGGGCGCGATCACCGCCAGGAATTTCGCCCCAAACGCGATGACTACAAGGCAATGCCGAGAACTTGGGTGTGGGCTCCGCGGGCTTGGGTGACGCCGATGGTGCGATCGCTTGCCTCAATAGTTGGGCGTCGTAAACTAACGACGATAAATTGTGCTTGCTGAGCTTGGCGAGTCACCATTTTTGCTAGCCGCTCCACATTGGCACCGTCTAGGAACATATCCACCTCGTCGAATGCATAGAAGGGGGACGGGCGATAGCGCTGTAACGCAAAAATAAAGCTGAGGGAAGTGAGGGATTTTTCGCCCCCAGACATGGAAGTGAGCCGCTGCACTGGTTTGCCTTTGGGATGGGCCACCAGGTTGAGCCCGCCCGTTAAAGGATCTTGAGCATTGTCGAGCTGCAATCGTCCGTCCCCTTGGGATAGCTCGGCGAAAATGACTCGGAAGTTTTTATCGACGGCATCGAAAGTTTCTTTGAAGGCTTGGAATCTTAGGGTGGCAAAGTTTTCTGCCCGCAGCAGTAATTCAGTGCGCTCCTGCTCCAAGGTTTCCAGTTTGCCGCTGAGCTGATCTAGGCGATCGCGCACCCGGTCAAATTCTTGCAGCGCTAGCATATTTACCGGCTCTAAAGCTTCGATGCGCCGCTGGAGCGATCGTAATGACTTCTGCAAATTTTCTAGCAGGGCCACTACGCGGGTGGGCTCCCCAGGATTTTCGGGATCGAAGTTGGGGATTTCAGGCAGGGGATCGGGAAGGTTGGCGAATTGCTCAGCGATTTGGGTACGTTTTTCCGCCAGCGCCGCTTCCCGCTCGGTCATTTGCTCCCGCCGTTGCCGCCGTTCCAAGACTAATTCCTGCACCCGCAATTTTTGGTTGCGGTAGGTATCTTCCAATGTGTCTCGCTGTTTCTGGGTTTCCCCCAGCAACTTATCCAGCTTTTTTATTTGATTTTGCAACTCCTGGATGGTGCGGTTGGTGCCTGCCGTTTGATGGGTTAGCGCTTCCTGTTCCGCTTGGCGTCCTTGCTGCTCCTGCTGTAGCTGCGCCTGGCGCTCCTGGGTTTGGGTTTGGCGATCGCCCAGACGATCACGCTGATTGTGTAAATCTTGCAATGCTTGGTTTGCCGCCGCCAGATTTTGTTGGGCCACCTGGAGCTGGGTTTCTTGCGATCGCACCAGCGTCTGGGTTTGCTGCCACTCGTTATGGGAGCCGGTGTCTTCGAGGGAGCGCAATTTTTCTTGCAACGTGGTCAGCGCCGTTTCAATTTCCGGGATTTGCGGTGCCAGAATTCCTAGGCGCTCCTCACTGGTTTGCTGTTCCGCGGTGAGGCGATCGCGCTCCAGTTGCCGAGCCTCCAGTCGCCGCTCCAACGCTGCCACTTCTCGGGTCACCGCCTCTAGCCGCTGATGATCCCCTTGATATCCCTGTCGCGCCTCACTTAACTTTTTCGTGTGCTCCTTTAAATCCAAATTAGCCTGGGTTAGGGCAATATTGCAGCGCTCTAAAATGCGGTCGATTTCTGCCAGGCGATCGCTCAGCTCGGTCATTTCCCGGGACTCTTTCGCTGATGAGCCTTAGGTGCCAAAATGCACCCCTCCCCGGCGCCGATTGATGCTGCCGCCGGTCATGGCACCGCTGGTTTCCAGCAATTCCCCGTCCAGGGTCACCATGCGATATTTGCCCAAATTTCGCCGTGCCTGGTCGATGGACTCAAACACCACCGTGGAGCCAAACACATATTCAAAAATTCCCTGGTAATTGGGCTCATAGGTCACTAAATTCACCGCGTAATCCACCCAGCCGTTGTCGCTCCCCCCCCGCTGGGTGGCAAATCGAGTGCCCTGGGGGCGGCCCATGGGACCGTTGTTGCTTCTCGAATTCGGTGAGAATTTTGTCAACGGCAAAAATGTGGATCGCCCTGCTCGCTGTTGTTTCAGCCACGCGATCGCCTCCGCTGCCACCCGGTCATCGTCCACCACCAAATAGGCTAACCGTGCCCCGGCAGCAATTTCCAGCGCCGTTTGATAGCGAGGCTCCACCTGCCCCAACTGGGCTACCAACCCATGTAATCCTCGCAGCCCACTTTGGATCAGAACCTGGGTGGCATGGGTACCCTGGGCTTCCTGAATCGCCTGGGCTTGGGCTTCCAATTTGTCTAGCTGGCGCTGCTTTTGACGCTGTTCGTTCAATAGGCGATCGCGAGTCTGGGTTTGAATTTGCACCTCCTGTTCCGCCCCGGCTACCGCCTCCACCAGCCGCTGAATTTTCTCCTGTAGCGGCTCTACGGTGATTGCCAACTGATCACGAGTACTGCGGCGATCGCCCAGCTCTGCCCCAATTTCTGCCAGCTCCTGATCCCGCGATCCCTGCTGTCCTGTCAACTGCTCTAACCGCTCCTGAAGCCGCGTCTGCTCACTTTGTAACGGCGTCAACTGTCCCTGCAACGCATCGATTTGGTGGCGCAGATCCGTTTGTTCCGTAATCCACGCTTGCGATTCCTCTGCCAACTTCGCCGCCGCATCCCGCTGGGACTCCACCGCACTGGTCAGGCGATCGCAACTGTCCCGCGCCTGAGTCACCGCCTGGGTCGCCGCTGGCTCCTGCTGGACCAGGGTGGAAATCTGCGCTCCCAACTGGTTAAACTCTGCGCCTAGCCGCTTTATCTCTGTGGTCGCCGCCGTTTCCGCCTCCGTAGACTCCCGCGATCGCCGTTGAAGCTGACTTAACTCCGCCTGCTGGGTCGCTAACTGAGTCTGTAACTCCCGCTGTTCCGACTCTCCCAGCGCCTTCACCTTCTGATTCAGCTCATTCAACTTGATCCCCGTTTCCCGAGCCGTTTCTTCTGCTTTGGTAATATCCCCGCCTAATTTTTCAATGGCTTGGCGATCACGTTCAATTTGCGCTTCCCCCTGGACGATCGCCGCCCGGTCTACCTGCCAGCGCAACACCTGCTCCCAGGCGCTTTTTTCCGTAAATTCCTCTTTTAGCTTTTGGTATTTCAGGGCCTTTTGGCGATCACCCGCCAACCGTTCGCAGCGCTCCTGCAGCTCTCCCTCCAGAATTCGACAGCGCTCTTCCCGTTCTTTAACTTCCTCCAAAGTGCGGCGAGTTTGCTCAATTTTGCGATCAAAATTCGCCACCCCCGCCATCTCGTCAATAACCTGCCGCCGCTCTCGAGCGTTCATTGTAATAATGCTAGTCACGTCCCCCTGGAGCACAATGTTGTACCCCTCGGGATAAATCCGCAGGGCTGCCAACTGTTGATGCAGCTCCGACAACGTCGCTGGATGGTCATTGATGTAGTAGTTGGAGGTATAAGTGCCCTGCTGGGTGACCCGCAATTTCCGCATCACCTTCCACTCGATCATGGGATTGCCATCCTCATCTCGAAAAGCATCCCCAAAAGCAACGGGCAACGCCCCCGCTGTGTTCGCCGCTGTCTCTTCTAATTCTTCCTCTTCGCCCAATCCAGCATCGTCAACGTCAATTTCATTAGCACCGATGTCACCAGTCTCAATTTCGCCCGCCTCAACTGGGTCGGCTTGGTCAGCTTCAATATCAATTGCCTGAGCGCCGTTATGTTCTGCATGACCGTTTTGGAGATGGGCGATATCTTCTGTGGCGATCGCCGCCGCCTCCTCGCTCAAATCAAAAGTCACCGCCACCGTCGCTTCCACGGTGCCCCGTTCCTTTTTGCTCGTCTGCCCATGATTCACCAAATCCGGCAGCCGCTCCGCCCGCATTCCCTTCGATGAAGACAGCCCCAATGCGAATAGCAGGGCATCTAAAATATTGGACTTTCCCGACCCATTCGGTCCCGAAATCACCGTAAACCCTGGCAACAGCTGTACTGACACTGTTCCCCCAAAGGACTTGAAGTTGGTGATTTCAACTTGCTTTATATACAAAGGACAGAAATCTCAATCTAAACAGCGCGAGACCTTAGCCGTAGCCTACCAACCCAACCCACACCTAAACACCTTCCTTAGGCGACCCACCCCAATAGTTCAATTAAATTCAATTAAATGATTAAAATCAACCGAAATAATTTAGAACCCATTTCTAATTATTCCCAAAAGCTTATGCAATCGATAACTTGCGATCGCCCCAAATTGTAAGCTAGGGGCTGTACACTACAGCTTAAGCGCTGGGACTTTGAGGAATAGCGTTTCTGAACCAGGGCTGTTAACGGATCACGTCGCTGTTTATTTACCGTTAACCTGCCGCCATTGTCTGGTCTGCTTCGATAACGCGTTTAAAATGTTAATTGTCGACATTTTATTGCCTGTACTCTCAAGAACCTATAGTCTTGCTTTAGCTTGTCTTGTATTCTTACCCGGATTGATAAACTCTAACTGAGTTAAACGTAACAGCCACAGGAACGGGTCTCCGTTATCCTGCGAGTATAAAGAGTAGAACTGGAAGTAAAAGCTTCAAAGAACCTTGATCAGTAGTCGCCGCCCCCTTAAGCCCAAGATGTTAGTCGTTGATGACGAGCCAGACAACTTGGATTTGCTTTACCGTACTTTTCGTCGCCAGTTCAACGTGTTCAAAGCGGAGAGTGGTATCGATGCCCTGGAAGTGTTGGGGGACCAGGGAGAAGTGGCAGTTATTATTTCTGACCAGCGTATGCCGGAAATGAAGGGAACGGAGTTTCTGCGACGGACAGTGCCCGAGTACCCCGATACGGTGCGGATCATTCTTACCGGTTTTACCGATGTGGAGGATCTGGTTGATGCTATCAATGCGGGGCAAGTTTATAAGTACATCACCAAGCCTTGGGATCCTGAAAAGCTGAAGGAGGTGGTTGAACATGCTGCTAGTAGCTATGAGGAGCAGAAGCTGCGATCGCTAGAAGTGCAGCGTTCTAAAGCACAATTGGCATTGACGACGGCAATTTTCGGGGCGCGCCAAGGGGATGGTAATTCCTTAATGGCTTTGTCTGATGCTTTTAGGGAGCGCTTTTTATGTGACTTCTGTGGCATCATCACCATTCAAGAGGGCAAGGCGACTTCGGTGGCAACAGAAGGCGATTTGTCCTGGCTCCAGACGGATCCCATGGTGGAAAAGGCGATCGCCCAAGGGGAAACGGTGGCGGTAGCTAATATTGGGCGTAGTGAAGAATGGAAGGATATGGAGCAATACGGCAGCGCCAATGTGACAGCTCAGGTGATTGTGCCGGGGCTCGTGGGCGGAGAGTGCGCCGTTGCCTTAGCTTTCCAATGGACTAACGCGGCATCCTTTGCCCCGGAAGAGCTGAAACAAATGAACCTCAGCGCCAAGCAGCTTGCTCTGGTTATATCCAGCTCGGCTTAAGCTTGTGGCTCGATGTGTTTTGGTTTAGCGCAAATCAAAGTGCAAGTGGAAAGCACGAGCCAAACTGCTGGTCCCAAGGAAAGGTGAACATAAAAAATTTGTTACTGAAAGTGTCGATTATTTGAGGGCGATCGCCACCAAAAGGTAGTCTGTGTGGGCATTATTTGAAAGCGCTGCGACCAATTTACCCCGCGCTTTGATGCTGTCCGCGCTAACCACTGCGACCCCTTTTATGTCTGCCACCGCTACCGAAACCAGCACCCGTACCATTCGCATCGGCTCCCGTAAAAGCCAGCTTGCCCTGGTGCAAACCTATTGGGTGCGCGACACCCTTAAAGCGGCCTTCCCCCAAATTGAGTTTGAAGTGTGCACCTTGGAAACTCAAGGGGACAAGGTGCTGAATGTGGCCCTGTCGAAAATTGGCGACAAGGGCTTGTTTACCCGCGAGTTGGAAGATGGAATGCGGGATAATATCTTTGATTTTGCCGTTCATTCCCTCAAAGATTTGCCCACCAATTTACCAGAGGGGCTAATGTTGGGCTGCGTGACAGAGCGGGTGAATCCGGCCGATGCGGTTGCCTTTAACGAGAAATTTAAGGGACTTGAGCTAAAAGATTTACCGGAGGGATCCGTGGTGGGCACGTCCTCCCTGCGGCGCTTGGCCCAGCTTCGCCACCATTATCCCCACCTCACGTTTAAAGATATTCGCGGCAATGTAAACACCCGCCTACGTAAGCTGGATGATGGGGAATACGACGCGACGATTTTGGCGGTGGCCGGGCTGGAGCGGTTGGAGCTGGGGAATCGTATTGACCAAATTTTGCCACCGGAGGTGTCCCTGCACGCGGTGGGTCAGGGCGCGTTTGGAATTAAATTCCGCAGCGGCGACCAGGAAATTCACGCCCTTCTGAAGGTGCATGAACCTGAGCCGTCCAAGATACGTTGCGTTGCGG
>CALCTI010000217.1 GCA_937894105.1 uncultured cyanobacterium | reverse complement strand
CTGCATCTCGCCGCGACAAATTTGGGAGGCGGTGCTGAATTACGAAGAGGAACGGGTGGCTAACGATTCCACTTATTGGTTGATCTTTGAGCTGTTGTGGCGGGACTATTTTCGTTGGATTTCTGCTAAACACGGCAACAAAATTTTTCGGATCACTGGCTTGCAGGGAGCGGAAATTCCCTGGAAACATGACTGGGAGCGGTTTGAGCTATGGCGCGATGGTAAAACCGGCTATCCCTTTGTTGATGCCAATATGCGTGAGTTAGGTGCCACTGGATTTATGTCCAATCGCGGGCGACAAAATGTGGCGAGTTTTCTAACTAAAAACCTGGGAATTGATTGGCGAATGGGGGCAGAATATTTTGAATCAATGTTGCTTGATTACGACGTTTGTAGTAACTGGGGCAACTGGAATTACACCGCTGGTGTGGGAAACGATGCGCGGGGATTCCGCTTTTTTAATGTGATTAAACAGGCAAAGGATTATGACGGCAATGGTGACTATGTAAAACACTGGATTCCACAGTTTCAGTCCGTTTCCCGTCCCAAGCTGCACACCCCATGGCTATTAACTCGTGATGAACAAAGCCGCAGTAGATTAAATTTGGGCGTTGACTATCCTAATCCCGTTGTTGATTTATTCCAGTCTGCGGAGGCTAACGAAAAAATTTACAACAAAGCTTTGGGGATTCAGCCTAGCCCTAAGCAAGGTAATTTCCGAAATAAATCTCGCAATAAAAAGGGCAGGAATACCAATCGAAGCTGATAGAAAAAGACAAAAAAAGGCGGCTAGGGCGTGCCATCAATTAAACCCCAGAAGCCTCACACAGTGGGATGCATACGCCTTCTCAAATAAGAACTATTGGGGACTGATCTTCTTGCAACTGTTTGGACTTAAGATTTATTGATGGCAGACCCTATGATGGCAGACCCTATGATGACAGCCTCCAGAAAAAGGTGACGACTTAATTCGTTTCCAAACCAGGGTTTTCTAAGTCGGGGTATAGGTACGAAGAGCTGTTGAGTTCGGATAAGCGCGATCGCCGCTTATCTCCCTGACGTTTCCTATGTTGCCACTGGTACCAACTGGCGGAGCTGCGTACGGCCAGCCACAATAGCATCAGGGCGATCAGACCCCCTTGGGTAGGGGCATCAAAAGCAAAGAGCACCAGGAAGATACACAGGGCATCTTGGGCAAAAATTGCCCACATGGGTAGCCCTCGTAAGCGGAAAAACCAGCCCACCTGTACTAGCTGCAGCACCAAAGCCAGCGCCCCGCCCACAATACCCATCATCACTGTTAGCCCGTTAGGTAATTTGGTCGCTTGCACCAACGCCATTCCCAACACTGCGCCAGCAAAGTGACTAAACATCAATTGCACTATCTGCAAAATTCGCTGTCCCAGAAACCGCTTTGAAGCGAACAGTTCAAACAGGGACCAGCTTACTAAAACGCCAATCACAATATTGGGCGAGATAGCGGATAGGACTGGCACTCGTGACCACAGGGTTGCGCCTTGAAGAAGCCCGATTAGCAAAAGGGGTAAGGCAATACGCATTCCCCCCGAAGCCGATGCGGCGAGTACAGCTAATAATTCAATAAGCACAGTTTAAACCCTGATTTATGGCTTTAGTGAGCGTCTAGTTTGAAGGCGTTGGTGGTGCGATCGCCAACTTTAGCTGTAGATGCAGCTTGTGCGCCGTATTAACGGCAACGAAAAGAGTACTAATACCAATTCTCTAAATTAAAGCGACATTTAAGATCTTTGAGAGCCAGTTTCACCGGACATCTGGACTCTCTCCAAATTACAGAATTGGTATAAGAGAGGTAAGTCGAGAATGTGTAAAACACACGTAAAAAATTAATATCGCGCCAAAAGTTTGAAATTTAGCTACTGCAAGGACGTTGTCAGTGGCAACACCGACGTTCTCTAGGTGGCTATTTCTACAATATTTAAAACGACAAATCAGTCACAATTCTTTTACTTTACCTACCGCAATCACCACAAATCAAGGGCATTTAATACAGTCTTTGGAAAGCAACTTAGGCAGCTATTTCCTGATTACCTCAAAAAATATGGATACTTTAAAATTGCTCGTCAAATAGGCTTGCGATGCACCGTTCCCTAGATCAAACTTACCCAAAATTTTGGGGGCAATAACAGCGTCTAAGAATGATTTCGGAACTTTGAAAGGCTGCAAACTGAAATGTTGCAAAATAAGCGGGCGCTGCCGTACTGCGAATCTCAACAGTAAATACCAATAGCAGTGGACTGCCCTAGGAACATCCCGGCGCACCAGCCTGGGTTACGGTGCTTAGGTCGGCGGTAAAGGTGGCGGTATAGTCAAATCCACCGACGCCGGTGGCGGTGCAGCTAAAGGCGCTGCGGTCAGGGCGCCGTGGAGAGAAGGCAGAGTTGGCGCGAATGGTGACCGTGTTTGTTCCTAGCCCCAGCTCCGTCAGACGCAGGCTATTGCTAGAGCCGTTACTTTGTAGGGCGGAAATAAAGGTTGCTCGGCGTACGTCGCCGGTGTTGGGGCTAATTTGAGCTAACACCGTTACGCTGGGACCGCCCCCTGCCCCATAGGAACTTAGCCAGCCGTTGGTGGCAAACCGTCGGAAGTCCTGGTTGGGCGTGCCGCGGCTCCCGGTGGAGGTGAATGCGGCGTATAGGCGATCGCCCCCATCCCACACCAAGCCGTAGCCGGTGCTATCGTCGCCGGTAATTTCGTAATCTTCCCGACACCATACCTGCTGCCCATTATCAAAGCGGGCAATGCGCGGATCCTGATTATTGGGGCTAACTTGCACAAATCCCACGTAAATGGTGCTTTGTCCCTGGGTGATGCGGGTAACCCCTCGGGTGCGCAAGGTGCTTTCACTTTCGTTACAGGCGAAGGAAATGGCGCCACTGACCGATGAGGCGATCGCCCCGCCGTTGCCATCACCTGCGTTATTCCCCCCGTCGCCACCCGAATCTCCCTCGCTGGCGTCCTCATCAGGGTCGCAGCGCACAAAATTACGGGTGATTTCTCGACAAATAAAGTTGGCTAGGCGCCGATCATCAAAATCGTCAGACACCTGCCCCCGTTCGGACACGTCGGAGCTGGGGGCGATCGCCAAATCATCAATTGTGGGCTCCTCAGTCGCACCAGTGTCGCTACTGCCGGGGGCGTTAGCGGTGGATGCAGGTGGCGGTATCGGTGCTCCAGAGGCTGGCTGAGTGCCTGGCGTATTGTTGCCCCCTTGACGAATAAAGGCTGGGGTTGTGCGTCCCGCACTTCCTCCACCAGGGGACGATGGGCTGGGATTTGAACGGGGGAGACGGTCAGGGCTATTGCCCGCACCGTTGCCTCTGGATCCACCGCCAATGGTGCGACTGGTGACCCTAGTGCCGGTATCGGATCCCTGTCCCGCTGTTACTAAAGTTGCCCCGTTGGAAGAACTGGGAGTGCTGGAGGGTGTATTAGCCGGTGCATCGTCTGGCTCCCAAGCGCCACATTCATTGAGAACGCCGTTGCGATTATCGGTGCCGTGGTCTCCCAGGCAGCCTAGAATGGCTCGCTGGCGATCGCTGGCAGTTCCCGTTGGTGATGGGCTGGATCTTGGTCCGGCGTCTACGGCGCGGGGCGGTTGAGCCCTTTGGGGGGCGTTGGAGCCGCGCTCTGGTAATTCTGTGACATTACCCGCCCCAAAGCTTTGGGCGCGGGGCAGGGCTGGAGGTTGAGCTGCAACCCTATTTGTTGTACTTGCGGCATTTGCTGTGCTTACAGCGCTGGTGGCTCGAGTTGTGGAGCCACCCGCAGCAGCTCCATAGGTTTGACAGGCTTGAAGGGCAGCGTTGTTGGGCTGAAATCCAAATTCCCCAATGCAATTCATCAGCCGTCGTGCTCGCTCAGCGTCTAAACCTCTCGCCGCAGTTTGCCCCCAAGCCGCCTGTATTCCCAGACTGGCGGGCAATAAATTAGCAGCTCCCAACGCCAGCAGAACCGGAGCGATCACCACAGCACGACCGTAACGTAAGGGGGAGGAAGAGAAGGAACCCATAGTGTTGCCAGAAAATATTGCCGGGAAATAACCGCAAAGACGCAATCGCCGCCAAATTGTTGCGAGCCACGATCATTGCGATCCCCAATAATCGCCCCTAGCCTAACCCAAGCTCTCGCTTAAGTAGCTCCATTGATTGGGATCCAATATAGTTTTCACAGCAAATTACCTGGGGGGCGCGAATTAAATCATTGCGAGCCGCCGCAATAATCGCCTTTACTTTAGGGAAGCTGTCGCGATCACACCCAATAAACCGGGCATTTTTTACCAGCGCATTCAGCTTGTACGTGTCGTTAGGCTGGGCTGTCATCACCATCAGCTCATCGCCGCGAAAACTGTGCACAATCACCTCTGACGCCCGCAGCCAACCGGCGCTAATGCTCACCAAACCAATGCGCGTCTCCTCTGGCAAATTCCGCACAAATTCAATTTCTTCCGCGTAATCGTAAATATCCACCGGAATAATGCGCACTGATTTGGGTGCCGCGATCTTTTCCGCATCGCCAATAAAATACCGACTGGTCACCACCGTCGCCGATGCCATTCGATCTAAAGACTCGGACAAATCTTCCAGCGCCACTAGCTGCACCGGAATTTGCAGCGCCTGCTCAATTTCCGACGCCATAATTTCCCCTACGCCCAAATCCTGCTGGGGAGCCGTCACAATCACCCGCGCTCCGCAGCGCAGTCGCCAGTCGATTTCCCCTAAAAATAGCTCTCGGGCTTCGCTGAGGCTACATCCTGACTCCAGCAAATGGTCCAGGCTCTGTTTCACAACGCCATAGGCTTCTGGATGGGAATCAAAGAAGGGCGATCGCAACTGCCCGCCCCCATCGTGTCCCAGAGCTCGCACGTAAATTCCTGATCCGGCTTGGGCTTCTACCAGCCCAGCATCCTCTAGCTGCCGATACACTTTGCTAATGGTATTTCGGTGCAGCCCCGTCTCCATCGCCAGTTGGCGGGTGCTAGGCAGGCGATGTCCCGGCGGATACTGGCGAGAGGCGATCGCAAAACGAATCTGATTAAATAACTGCGACGAGGCAGAAATTTCTCCATCAGATTGAATACGGAACCGAACCATAAATGTTGCTCCAGAACACCAGCAGGCAAGAGAAACTCAGAGTAATAACAAATGCCAGACAGCAAACGCGCGCAATCTAGTGCCGTACTAGGGTTGCAATTAACGTGCTTGAGTCAGCTTGCACTTGCCTATCTTCAGCCAGTCTAGCCTTTTGATTTTTGTTGCCGAGGGGAAAGTTAACAAAGTGCCGACTTTCAGAGACAACAACACTATTTCTGCGACTTTTGGGCGTCTTCGTCACCCTTCCCTCGTCCCACTTAAGATTCCTCTGAAAGCTGTAGGAATTTGCGATACACCGTGGCGATCGCCCCCACTCGCCGTGCCTGGTCGCGATACACGCACTCCCACTGGGTTTGGGCAGACCCTTCCCGACGACAAATGCCAATTAACCCCGTTGCTCGATTCGTCCCGTCCCGTAAATCTAACCGCTGCTTATCATCCAAATAGAATGACGCAGTACGAGCCCAGGCGTAAGCTTCTAAGCCTCCTAAACCCCCTTGACGGGCGATCGCCAGGGCCTTAGGAAACCACCGGGAATGAATCGGGCTCGCCTGATTGTACAAATCAACCCCATTCAACAGCCCTTCCAAATCCTCGCGAGGATCAATGCCCGCCTGGGAGAAATCGCTCAACACCGTCGGCAGCCGCCCCGCAAGGCGCTGGACACACTGCTCCGCCGCCGTCGCCAAATTACCGCCGCTGCGCCCCTGATCACTACAGGGACCATAATTCACAACTCGCGCCCCCCAAGACAAATTGCCCGGGTCCACATGCCCGTAGTAAGACCGCGTGGGCTGTACATATAGGGATCCATTACGCACCATCAACCGGTACGTTCCCTCCGCCACGCCCACTGCTACCACTCCTAAAGAGGTGGGGCCCTGATACAGCCTTCTAAACAATTCCTTAGAAACGGGCAACGTTTCAAGGGCAGGCGGCTTCAGCTCTTGAGATTGCCCACCGTCCCCTTTATTTCCCCCTTTAAGCCAAAATGCTGCCTCATCTTTAAACGCTGCGTTAGGAGGAACCGCATTAACACCCATGCTAGGGGTTGGTTCAGGACCTTCCGATGAGCCCGTGGAATTGGATGAGGAGCGACGTCCCTGCTGACCGCTTGATTTAGCAGGGGCACTATTGTCGACTTTGGCTTCAGCACTTCCTAATGCTGCTAGCTTTAGCGGCTGAACTTCGCCGCCATCAAATTGCCCACCGCCGCCGCCGTCGATTAAAGAACCGGCGTCAATTCCCGAAAGGCTCTGGTAGGAACTGGATTGGGTCGGCATCAAAGCCGTTACGCCCAATAGTCCTAGCCCACTCACACCCAGGGTATGTACCAGCAATTTCCCCATCGCTGGGGGGCTCAACACACAACGTACGTAGTCAGAAATAAACAAAATAAGTGGAGATAAAAAGGCAGATGTAAACTTCGGTAATCGTATTCACCCAGCCAGCGCTCAACATACAGCGCGGTCAGCTCAGGTGCGCACTCCGGTAGGATGATTTTTGATTAGGTGGCGATAAGCCTACGGCGTCCAGTGCCGACTTAGCTTACCTTAACAATGTTTAAAGCGCTTTCTAGATTAGCGCAATTTTGCGTCCCGTCCGATGGTTTTCTCCCAGTGAATTAAGCGCTTTATTCTTTTTGCAAGGTGCGGCTAAAGTGTGGCAGACCTATGGAAAACGCCCTTTAGACAGCAAAACGCCGGGATATTACTCCCGGCGTTTTGCCCAATTCGTAGCGCTAAAAATCTAACGTTATTAGACTTTCTTATAAGCGATTTGACTGGGCTTATGATGTTTTGTCTGCGCCTTACTGCACGCTGATGACGCCGTTCATACCGGCACCACGGTGGGGAGCGCAGTAATAGGTGTAGTCGCCAGCAGGTAGGTCAGCAGGCAAGGTGAGTTGGGTTTGCCCTTTACCCTGCATTTTGCTCAAGGTTTTAAGGTCGTCAGCGTTAAATTTGGAGCCGTCGTCAAACATAACGTTGTGGGGAAGACCGGCAGCGTTGTTCCAAACGATGGTGTCGCCAGGAGCAGCCTTGGTGGTGCGAGGGCTGAACTGTAGAGCAGATGTCATCTCAACAGTTTGGGTCTCTGCGTTAGCGGCAGGAGCAGCGAAACACACCAAACCCAGTACCAAGCTCAAAGTGACAGCAGCTAGACCGAGGCGGCGGCCTACCGATTGGATAAAGCTCATTAGTTGTTTTCCTATGGTAAATGAGGAATCGTTAGACGTGACGTCTCATAACTTCACGGATTGTATCCTTCCCCGTGAGTATCTGAAAAGCCTGAATTCTTAAATTTTTTGAAATCTCAATCAACTTAAGGGTCCAGAAGGGTGCAATTGCGGTCATTTCCTTGGGAAGAGGATTGCCTTTGGGGAGGTGGCGATCGCCCCTTTCCCGACTACTTTTTAAGGTTGCTTGCGTGGAGACCGCACTCTTTCTTGTCGGCTGTTTCCCACCACCAGCGCCCTTCCCGCTCGTGCTGATTGGGTAATACGGGGCGAGTGCAAGGTTCGCAGCCAATACTAATAAATCCACGCTCGTGAAGGGCGTTATAGGGCACTTCGTAGGAGCGAATATAAAGCCACACTTTTTCCGAGGACCAGTTGGCAAGGGGATTGAATTTTACGAGGGGATGGTCGGGGCTGCCAAAGAAACCGTCGTTTTGTATTACGGGGACTTCGGAGCGGGTGGGGCTTTGGTCTTTGCGCTGACCGGTGACCCAGGCGTCTAGGGTGCCTAGCTTGCGGCGCAGGGGTTTCACTTTACGGATGCCGCAGCATTCTTTGTGCCCATCTTCGTAAAAGCTGTACATGCCCTTTTTTCGCACAAATTCTTCAACGGCGTCTGTTTCGGGGTACATCACTTCAATTTCGATGTTGTAATGTTTCCGCACGTCTTCTAAGAAACGATAGGTTTCCGGGTGAAGGCGACCGGTGTCTAGGCTAAAGACTTTGAAGGGCATCCGTAGGCGGTGAGCCATGTCGATTAGCACCACATCTTCCGCGCCGCTGAAGGAGATGGCGATGTTGTCGAATAGGGATAGGGCACGCTCCATGATGAGTTTTGGATGCTTACTCACCAGTTCTTCATCGAGGGCTGCAATATCTAATTCAGCGGCGGCGGGTTTTGGGGCGACTTGGATCATGGCAACGTAAAGACTTTGGAGGCTTCTCTAGAAAACGGGTGGGGAACGGGTGTTTATTTTTTCTTGGGTCGTATTGTATCAATCGAATGTGTCGATTAATGGCAATTACTTAGGGACAATTGGGCGGATATTGGGGCGATCGCCGGACGGATACCCCCATTTCAGTGCTTTAGCCTGGGTAGATTAGCTGCCTTGGAACGGGCTTAATGCAGGAAGTGGCGCATGCCGGTAAAGATCATGGCGATGCCCAGTTCGTTGGCGGCTTTGATGGAGTCGTTGTCGCGCATGCTGCCGCCGGGCTGGATGATGGCGGTGATGCCGGACCTGGCGGCGGTGCGGACGGAGTCGTCGAAGGGGAAGAAGCCGTCGCTGGCTAACACTGCGCCGTGGGATTGGTCCCCCGCTTGCTCCAGGGCGATTTTGACGGAGCCGACCCGGTTCATTTGACCGGCTCCGATGCCCAGGGTGGCGCGATCGCCCGTAATGACAATGGCGTTAGATTTTACGTTTTTCACCACCCGCCAGGCGAAGGCCAATTCAGTCAATTCATCGGCGGTGGGTTCGCGGTCCGTAACCACTTTCCAATCGTCAGCGTTGATGGGTTGGCTGTCGGCGTCTTGGGCTAAAAATCCACCGGCGATCGCCTTGACAGTGCGAGCTGGTCCGGCCGTTAAATCGGGCAGCACTAAGATGCGCAAGTTTTTCTTTTTCGCCAGCACTGCTTTGGCATCGTCGTCACAGGCGGGAGCTACCACACATTCCAGAAACGTTTCCGTAAATGCGGCGGCAGTGTCGGCGTCGATGGGGCGGTTCACGGCGACGATGCCTCCAAAGGCGGAAACGGAATCAGCAGCGAGGGCTTTGCGGTAGGTGTCTTCTAGGGGAGAATTCACCGCTGCACCAACGGCGACGCCACAGGGGTTGGTGTGTTTCAGGATGGCGACAGCAGGGGGATTTTTAGGATTGGCGAGATCAGAATCGGCAAAGTCGGAAATGATTTGCCGGGCGGCTTCCAGGTCCACCAGGTTGTTGTAGCTCAGGGCTTTGCCCTGCAATTGCTCTGCTGCTGCCCAGCCGTTGGCGGTACCGGAGGCATACCAAGCGGCGATTTGGTGGGGGTTTTCACCGTAGCGCAGGCTTTGGCACAGGTTACCCGCAGTGGCGTAGGAGGCGGGAAGTTGGGTTTCGGTGTCTTCGGTGGGGGTGTCGGTATCGGTTAGGTAGTTGGCGATCGCACAGTCGTAGTTCGCGGTATGCCAAAATGCCTGCCGAGCACAAACCTGACGGAACGCCAAAGAAGCTTCACCGTTAGCCTCCAGTTCCGCTAGATAGCCTTCATATTGCTCCGGCTGGCAAAGAATGGTGCCGTGGGCATGATTTTTCGCCGCTGCCCGCGCCG
>CALCTI010000216.1 GCA_937894105.1 uncultured cyanobacterium | reverse complement strand
ACGGCTCAGTTTGATTTTGATGATTTTCTGAAGCAGACCCGACTGATGAAAAATATGGGGTCTCTGGCGGGGATGGTGAAGATGATTCCGGGGATGAATAAAATTGGCTCGGACCAGTTGAGTCAGGCGGAGGCAAAGCTGAAACAGGCGGAGTCGGCGATCGGTTCAATGACGATGCAGGAGCGCAAGGATCCGGATTTGTTGGCGGAGATGCCTAGTCGTCGTCGGCGTATTGCGAAGGGGGCTGGTTTAGGGGAGAAGGAGGTAAGTCAGCTAATTAGCGATTTTCAGCGAATGCGCACTTTAATGCAGCAGATGGGGCAGGGAAATATGCCGGGTATGGGGGGCATGAATCCCCTGGCGGGCATGATGGAGGGTGGGATGCCGGGTATGGGGAGTGGGATGCAGGGTATGGGGGGCGGTGGTGCTCAGCCAGGGTTTCGCGGGTATAACCAACAGGGTGGCGGGCGTAAGAAGAAGAAAAAGCAGAAGAAGCGCAAAGGATTCGGCGAGTTATAAGGCGACTGATAAAAGGTTAGTCGGTCTCTTAGTGGATGTCTGAAAAGTCTGATTGGACACTTCAAACTGGGTCTGAATGCTGTGATGAAAGAGCGCAAACACGCATTCTTTCGTTGCAGCCTACGACAAGATGGGTCGTGCTTGAGACTTTTCAGACATCCTCTTACAAGTGGAACGGTAGCGTACGTCTCGACGCACCGTCCAATAATCTACCCAATAGTTATAAGCCACAGGGGATATGCAGGGGCGCTGCCCCTACGACCCCGCCAAAGGGTCAGAGACCCTCTGGACTCCTAGGGGTTGATTATTCGGCGGATGGCGATCGCCCCCAGTCTTTAATATTCCAGGTGTTAGCATCCCAGGGCGTAATAGCAACGCCTTTTAATTTGTTACTAACGGCGGCATTTTGGGTGCGACCAATGAGCGGAATAATTGCCACATCGTCTATTAGCAAGTCGTTCATTTGGATAAACAACTCCTGGCGTTTTCCTGGATCTAATTCAATTTGCGATCGCTCCCATAATTCGTCATAGGCTGAACTGCAGTAGCGAGCATAATTATCCTTATTCCAGTCATTTGCTTTGGATGCAATTTGGTCACAGGTCCACCATTCCATCGTTGCCCCCGGATCAAGGCTAGTATTGCCGGTGGTAAACATCTGTAAGTCTGCTTCAAAGCGATTAACGGTGTCGGGATTGCTGGGATCTCCCGAGAAAAATACTCCGGCATCAATGGTTTTTAACTCCACACCCACCCCCAATTCCTCAAAACTTTGCTTGATAATTTCCTGGGTTTTCTGACGCAATGGGTTAACGGAAGTAGCAAACACAACGCTTAATTCCACCCCATCTTTATCGCGGGTTCCATTGTCATTACTATCCACCCAGCCGGCGTCGTCGAGGATTTTTGCCGCCTGCTCTGGGTCAAAGTTAAATTGCTCTTTTGATGATCGATAAATCTCAGGCGATCGCAAAATATTGTAAGCAACCTCCCCAGTGGGACCATAAAGCTGATCCGCAATTAACTGGCGATTCACTGATAACGCCAACGCCTGGCGTACCGCCTTGTCGGTCAAAAACGGATGGGGAAATTCAACGCTAGACTTTTCCCCGTCGGCGGTTTCTTGATTGGGATCGGTAAAATTCACATACAGCCGCTCGCTTTGGGGACCCGAGACCGAGGCGATCGCCCCAGCGCCTCCCGCTTCGAGCTGCTTCAGGACCGCTGCTTCCACCTGGGGATTGTGAGCAAAGTCCGCATCCCCCGTTTGTAACACCGCCCGCGCCGCTGACGTGGCATCGCCGCCCCCCTTAATTTCCACCTGGGTAAATGCCAAGCTATTGCGATCACGAAAATTCTCGTTGAGCTCATACACCACCAAGTCCCCGGGCTTAAACTGGGTCACCCGATAGGGACCGGTTCCCACTGGCACCAAATTCGCCGGCGCTTCTTTAGCATTGGCACCGTTAAACTCAGCAAAAATATGGCGGGGTAAAATCATCCCGTTTAGCCCCACAAACGGCTGGGACCAGGCCGGCGTTACATCCTTAAAATTAACCCGAACCGTAAACTCATCCACCGCCTCCACCGATTCCACGCTGGTGTAGTCGGAGCCGCTAGCCGCTGCCACCTCAGGGTTGCTCAAAAACTCGTA
>CALCTI010000215.1 GCA_937894105.1 uncultured cyanobacterium | reverse complement strand
TTCAATTTCGTTCAGGCGGTAAACAGGCTGAAATTACTGCCCTGCAAGGGTTACAGCTTTTCCATCTGGTTTTTTTGTCCCTGTACTGAGACTTCCGACTACTGATTATTTCACTGATTGATTATTCCAGGTTAGTTTTATACGTCTTTTATTAAGCCGTTGTCATCCCGTGGTGATGTTTTAATCAGCTTCCAGTTTTAATCAGCTTCAAAATTTATTGCAAACGATTAAACGTTTAAAGCGATTAAAAAATTCAAGAGGGCTCTTTGTCTAAGTCATGGGCGGCGGAATCGGCGGCAGAGTCGACGGCAGCGTTGTGCAGCAGGGGCAGGCGATCGCCTCGAAATAGCTCTTCCCCCCAGGTCCCAAGCTGGTTTAACCCCGCGCCTAACTGCCGACTTCCAGCGATCGCCACCAGGGCCGAGACAGACATTAACCCCATGCACAGGGGGTGACGGGCCAAGTCTCCCGCCAGGGAATATAGAGGACTATCGGTTAAATCAGTCTTTGGGGAGGACGGTGCTGGATCCGACTCAGCCCCCGAAGGAGCCGCATTAGAAAGAACAACACCAAATACGCGGTGCAGTGGCGGGAACCAGTTAGGTGAAAATCGGGCAGGTAAAGGATTGACGCCAAGGAAGCTAGGGGGCAAAGGCATAGGGGATAAATGTTCTACAAACATCGAGCGTGGGTATCGCGGGTATTGAGCGCCCCTGTGAAGGCACCGGATCTATGAGCATCGGATAAGGGCGATCGCGGTGAAGAATGGATCGCTAAAGGTTAGGGAAAATTTAGGTCCGGCAATATATGAACCCAAAACTAGTCAAATATGTAACCACAAACCGTAGTGGAAGAAACAGTCAGCTTTTTGCACCCTGGCACGGTCCTAAACGTCCTTTACACTGACCTTGGGCGTGGAGTTTTCCCTGCTTTCGCCCAATTAAAGGCTCTAGATTAAAGGCTCTAAACAATCTATGGATTTTGTTGCGCTGATTCAGCTATCCCTCTGGAGTATTTGTCCGGGGTTGAGAGCAGGTGTTGGGCGATCATCGCTCCTCCTGGGGCAATTCACCTCACCAGGTCCAATTTTCTTCGAAGCCGGCCCTTTAGCCGTTCGTTGGTACGGTTTTTTAATTGCCTCGGCACTCCTGTTGGCGGTTTTTTTATCCCAATATCTAGCGCGGCGACAGCGGGTTAATCCAGAGGTCATGGGAGACGTGGCCATTTGGTTAGTGGTAGGAGCCATTCCCTGTGCTCGCCTATATTACGTTTTATTCACCTGGGATAGCTACGGCGGCGATATTGGTCAAATGATTGCCATTTGGAACGGCGGTATCGCTATTCATGGAGCGCTTATCGGTGGGTCCATTGGGGCGCTGATTTTTGCCAAAGTCAACAAATTTTCCTTTTGGAAAATGGCAGATTTGGTGGCTCCGTCCCTGATTTTGGGGCAGGCGATCGGACGCTGGGGGAATTTTTTTAATTCGGAGGCGTTCGGTGGTCCCACGGATTTGCCTTGGAAGTTGTTTATTCCTCGTGATCGCCGCCCTCTAGGATATTTGCAAACAGAATATTTTCATCCCACATTCCTTTACGAGTCCCTGTGGAACCTGATGATATTCGCCGTGCTGATGTGGATTTTCTTCCGCAGTTTGCGAGGGCTGTGGCCACGGGTGCGCCCAGGGGGGCTATTTTGCGTCTATGCCATTGGCTACAGCTTCGGGCGGCTGTGGATTGAAGGGTTGCGCACTGATAGCCTGATGTTTGGGGAGATTCGGGTGGCCCAGTTGATCAGCATTTTGGGAATCAGTTTAGGAACCCTCGGACTATGGTGGCTTTACGGAAAACGGCGGCTCCTGCACGATGTGAGCAATTCTCTTCCGCCGTTGCAGTCAGCAAGCGATCCGGGGGCGTCTAAGGGTGGCTGAAGCGTTTAGGGCTATAAACCAGAATTTAGGACCTTGATTTTTATTCATGACGTCCCTTGAAAACCGCCGTTTAAATTGGATAGTGAGACACAATCAACGTGGCGATCGCGAAAGTACGGTCGGCAGAGTATAGTCGGTCAAATGGCGGTTAAAACTCTCTAGCGTCGGCAGCGGGCACTATTGGGCAAGTACCACCCCGTATGAATCTACGTTTATCACGCGTTTACTATCTATTGGGCTAAGGGGCAGTGGCAAAGTATCAGAGAATTTTATTGAAGCTGAGCGGAGAAGCGCTCATGGGACAACTGTCCTACGGCATTGATCCCGCCATCGTTAAAGGTATTGCTGAGGAAATTGCCCTGGTGTCGGAGCAGGGCACCCAATTGGCGATCGTGGTTGGGGGCGGCAATATTTTCCGGGGGGTAAAAGCAGCTGCGGGCGGTATGGATCGGGCTACGGGCGACTATATCGGCATGATCGCCTCGGTAATGAATGCGATGACATTGCTGGATGCTTTGGAACGGATGGGGG
>CALCTI010000214.1 GCA_937894105.1 uncultured cyanobacterium | reverse complement strand
GGCTGAAACCCTTACGGCTCTTGACTTAGGGATTCAATTGATGACAGCCCCTAGTTAATGTGCTTGTAATTAAGGCGCTTAAATAGTCTTGGCGCTTAATTAAAACGCTGTCAGCCAGCAAAAAAACTAGAAATTTGCCAGGATAAGGGTGCAATACTTCCCGTGAGGGGCAGCGTTTAATATGGCGCGGTTTGGGATTGATCCATAAAATCCCTGGCATTTTTACTATTCAGCGTTTTCTCGTCTTTTTAGGAGAACCCACAGCCCGTGACCATGCAGCTACTTGGTTTAAAAGCGGACGACTTTCGCCACCCCCTGGATCGAGAGTCCACCCGCGCCCTAAAACAAATCCCAGGGCTTGACCTTATGGTGCGCAGCGTCCTCGGATCCGTCGCTGAAGAATTTATGTATTTGGACAATATTGCGTCCAGCGTTAAGGTGGGTCCCGACCAATTACCGGATATTGATCGCCTGAACAAAGAGGCCTGCGCCACATTGGATCTGGAACCGCCGGAAGTGTACGTACGCCAACATCCGATGCCCAACGCCTACACTTTTGCCATGCGCGGGCAGCATCCATTTATTGTGCTCCACACATCTCTAATTGACCTACTGGAACCCACGGAAATCCAAGCGGTGATCGCCCATGAGCTGGGCCATTTAAAGTGCGAGCATGGGGTGTATCTAACCCTGGCAAATTTAATGGTGCTGGCAGCCAGTCAAGTGCCCGCATGGGGACGCTGGATGGCGGAAGGGCTCCAAGATCGCCTGATGGAGTGGGTGCGCTGTGCTGAGTTGACCTGCGATCGCGCCGCCTTGTTGGCTACCCAAAACCCCACCGCCGTGGTCTCAGTGCTGATGAAACTGGCTGGAGGATCGCCCATCTTGGCGAAGCAGCTTAACCCCGCCGCATTTTTACAACAGGCTCGCGACTATGACGCTGCCGGTCAAACCCAAACTGGCGCCCTGTTAAAGCAAATGAAAACCGCCGGACTAACCCACCCGGTGCCGGTGCTGCGAGCTAAGGAAATTGACTGCTGGGCCCATAGCCGCACCTATCAGAAAATTCTGAAGCGAGCCAGTTAGGGGGGAAACAAGGGGAAATTCTATAGGTGAAATCCCTGCATATTTTTGGCAAAGTGGGGTATAGTGTCTAGGCGCTAAAAAAGCGCAGCACATTGGGCAAGTGGCGGAACGGTAGACGCACCACACTCAAAATGTGGCGCCTTCGGGTGTGAGAGTTCGAATCTCTCCTTGCCCATAAGATAAATAAGGTTCTAGTGCAGCGTCAAGGGCAAGAATTAGGATTTCTTTTTTCTGGAAGAACTATTTCGTCATGCCCTCAGCAATCGTCAACCCTAAAATTTAAAGCTGACGCAGCACTAGCCAGCAAGAGCAAAGTAGGCAAAGCCCTAGAAAATAAAGCCGTAGGATGTGTAGAATGCGCCGCCCTATGGGAGCTAATTTCTGTTGTCCACTGGGGTGGCGCTGCTTTGCAACGCTGATCCTGCGTTCGTGGTGATGGGATCTAGGGTTTCCAAGTTTTCCAACTGCGCTAGCGCCTGATCCACCTGCATATCTAATTTGCTATCGGTGCGCTTTTGCTGACGATACCAGGCGATCGCCGCAGGCCGCCCTCGCTTTGCCGACAGTAACAACGCTCCCCACACCGTCACCAAAGGATCGCTAGAATCCACCCGCAACTGGGTTTCGATGCGAGACCATAGCAAATCCCCGTGGCTGGTCAAATCGTTGACCAATCCCCCGCGATCGCCACTATTTTGCCAGCGATCCCAAGCCCGCTTCCACTGTCCGTCCGCCAACGCCGCAACCACTGGATAATGACTACCGGATCGCTGGGAATCAGACTTCGCCTGGGCCACCATGGCGTGGTACTGAATCACATCGTATTGCCCCTGGAGACGTGCTTCCCAAGGGGGGGCTTTGGAGGATTTATTATTGGGGGAATTACTGTCGGGAGAATTACTGTTGGGCGATCGCTGCTGCTCAAGCTGGTCGTACAGGTCTGTCAAACTTTGGTAAGCCTGGGACCACAACTTGCCCTGAGCCAAATTAAGCGCCCGATGATAGAGGGGCAAATCCACCACCGACTCCCGCAGGGAAATGGGCGTCAAGGTCACCGGGTTCGGCTCAAAGGCAAGATCGGTCACCTCATAAACGCGAAAATCTGGATTTAATGCCGTACTAGCGTCCACAATCAACTCTGGAGCGCCGTCGCCGGTAATTTGGCTCCACCGAGGAAACTGCCCGCCAGGACTGTGCCATTGCAATAACTCTGCCAAGTGCCCCGTTTCCGGGTTGTAGCGCAACACCTTGCCGTAAAGACTCGTTGCTTTGCCGTGGTGATGGCGACCGCTAACGGTGAGCCAGTGCCCCCCTTCCGGTGCAGCGCGGTTTAACTTGGTCACACTGCCCAAAGGCAGGGGCTGGTTTGATCCCTGGCGATCGCCCAAAGTCCACGGCGATAATACAAACGACTCTGCCGGTCCATCCACTTCCAGCCGCACCGTCTGCCGATACCGGGGAGAGCGATCGCCCTGGGGCTCAGCCTGGTCCAAACGATACACCCGCAGCTCACGAATTTCCCAGCATTGCCCCATATTGGCCGAGCAAGACTCAGCCACCGCCACAAATGGAATCAGAATATGCGTCTCATCCAGGCTGGTCGTTTCTCCCAGATTTAGCCCGTACTGGCTGGCGATCGCCCGAATATCATCCATGGCCAATAAATCCCGATCTGTCACCTGGCGCTTTT
>CALCTI010000213.1 GCA_937894105.1 uncultured cyanobacterium | reverse complement strand
TCATCATTCCGGAGATGCACTATCAGGTGAATAAGGCGGGGTGGCTGGAAAAGGTGGCGAACCGGGTGAACCACGGCAAAATTGACGGCATTAGCGATTTGCGCGACGAAAGCGATCGCGACGGGGTGCGGGTGGTGATCGAGCTGAAGCGCGAGACGGATCCCAATGAGGTGCTGGCAAAGCTGTATAAACAAACGGAGCTGCAAAGTACCTTTGGCACTATTTTGTTGGCGTTGGTGAATGGGCAACCGCGCCAGCTCAGTTTGCGGGAGGCCCTTCAGGAGTTCCTTACATTTCGCGAGGAAACCCTCCAGCGCCAGTATCGCTACGAACGGGAACGGGTGCGCGATCGCCTGGAAATTTTGGACGGGTTGCTAATTTCCCTGGATAATTTGGACGAAACCATTGAAATTCTGCGCAATTCGCCAGATGGGGGCAGCGCTGAAGCTCAGCTCATTGAAATCCTGGAGCTGAGCCAGCGCCAGGCGCGAGAGGTGCTGAGCATGCCCTTGCGGCGGTTGACGGGGATGGAAAAACAAAAGCTCCAAACCGAACAGCAAGAGCTAAGGGACCGGGCGGCGATACTGGATAGTTTGCTGGGCGATCGCCATGAGCTTTTGAAATCGATGAAAAAGGAGCTGCGTGCTCTAAAACGACGGTTTAAGTCCCCTCGCCGCACCGAGATTATTTCTGAGGCAGAGGTGGCAACACGCCCGGAGGTGGCGATTATTCCGGCGGAGGTTCAAGAGACCGGTCCCACGGCGATTCAGCTAACGGAGCGAGGCTTTGCCCGGCGGTTGACGGTGAAGGTGTACCAGCGCCAACAGCAGGAAATAACCGAGGCGGCGGCGGGTAAGCCCATCTGGGAGGACCACGATGATTTGCCCATTTTGCAGGGGGAAATCGGTAGCGATCGCAAGCTGCTTAGCATTACCCGACTGGGCAAGGCGTACAATCTCGCTGTGGATGAGCTGCCCAAGGTGACGCGACAAAATCCCAAAGGCACGCCGCTGATTACCCTGCTGCCGCCAGCGGTACGGGCCAATGCCCTGGACCGAGGCGATGGGGACGTGGTGGAGCAGCTAAATCGGGAAGTTATTCAAACGTTTTTGTTGGAGCCGGATCAGCTAGAAACCCCTGACGCTTCATTGGTGCTGCTCACCCAGCAGGGGCGCATTAAGCGGCTGCCCCTGGAGGACTTTTTGGAGCTGACCAATCGCGGTTTAACGGCCCTGAAGCTAAAAGCGAAGGACGAGGTGACGGCGGCTACCTTGGCAAAACCGGGTGCTCGCATCATTATCGCCACCTCCTCGGGACGCATTATTCCTATGGCGCTCAACGCCACCAGCTTCCCCTTTGCCAACCGTAATTCCCAGGGCATGGTGGGGGTCAAGCTGGGGCGGCAGGAGCAACTGGTGGGCTGTACGGCGATCGCGCCCCCGCAGAATCTACTGCTGGTCAGCGCCCGAGGCTACGGCAAACGCCTACCGGTGCAGCATTTGCGATTTGTGGTTCCCGGACGGCTGGGTAGCGTGGGCATTACTTTTGCCACCAAGGGCGATTCCCTAGCAGCGTTGGCAGCGGTAACGGATGATAGCTTGGTTACCCTGGGCAGCGAGCAAAGCCGTAGCTTACGGGTGATGGGGGGCAAAATTCCTTTGCAGCGTCCTGATCATCAGGGAACTCGTCTAGGGCGTCTTCCGGCGGGCGATCAGGTGACCCAGGTGATGGTAACGCCAGCCCATTCCGAATCCTAAGGGACATTCGGTTTGCGCTTATGGGGTATTGAATTTTGCTTAGCTGGGGCGCGATCACCAAGGTTCCTGAGAGAATTTTCAGGAGGGCGTTGCATACACTACATCCAAGGCACTACACCCAAGGCACCACACCCAAGGTCAATACCGATTAAGGTATGACTGGTGGACTATCTACGGAACTAGGGGCTGTCATCAATTAAATCTCAAGCCCAATAGCGGTGAGGGTTTCAGCCCCTAGTATTCTTTATTTGAAAGGGCGTATACGTCCCACCGCATCAGGCTTCTGGAGTTTAATTGATGACACGCCCTAGCAACCAAGATGTTTTAGGGTGTCTGAATATTTTGGGCTGTCTGATTATTTATTGCCAAAGCCATCCGATTATCTTCGCCACCCCTTCGCCATCCCTCCGCCAATGAAGCCCCTCAGCGCCCATTGAATATCCGGTTATGAATAGGCTGGCGATACTTTCCAGCTGCTGATCCCAATTCGTTAAATTAAAGCGACACAAAATACCCTATAAAGCTTTCTATCTTGGGCATTCGATGTCTCTCGACTTAAAAGAATTTGTATGACAATATTTTCCGACGAAGTTTTCCGACGAAGGTGCGGTGCGCTTTTTTCCCGCTCCCTTTTTGATCCAAGACCAATGCCCGTCAGAAACAGCACCAATAGGGTCGAAGGAAAGCTCAACCAACGGAGTTGGAGCCTATGGGGGCGATCGCTTTGGCAGCCCACCGACCGGCAATATCTCCAGCAGGTGGGGATCCTTGCCGTTGCCTATGGTGTTGCCGCCTATATTGCCGCTTCCGTGCCGGGGGTGTACTCCATTGGCTCCTCAGTGTGGCCCAGCGCTGGCATTGCCCAGGGATTGATGCTGCTATGGGGCTGGCGAATTTGGCCAGGAATCAGCCTAGGAATCTTTTTATTTGACTTACTAAACAGCGACGAAACGTTGCCGCTGCTGTCGATGTTGGGGGTTGTTGGGGCCACGTTACAGGCGCTGGTGTCGTATTGGTTGTTTAAGCGGTTTCGAGTAAACACCAGACTCCATCTAATTTCTGATGTGTTTAAGCTGCTGTTTTTTGGGGCGCTGGTGGCCACCCAAATTAGCTGTACCGTGGGGGCGATCGCCCAGATAATCGAAGGCAAAAACACAGGGGATAAGGAAACGTCTGAGAGATGGTACTGGAGGAAGGGG
>CALCTI010000212.1 GCA_937894105.1 uncultured cyanobacterium | reverse complement strand
TCTTGATCTTGGCAAACAGGAATTAGTCGGATCATTGGGTCAAGAAACAACGGAGCAAATAGCAATCTCTGAGATGCCTTTAAATAGCGGTGCCAACTTAGCCAATGCTCGATTTTTCTTTGAACGGTCGATCGCGATCAACTCAAAAAACATTGAGGCTTACTATCTACTCGGTCGGGTTTATGAGGAAATGAAAGACCTAAAAAAAGCACGGGCAAACTATCAGCTAGCCCTAGCCCAAAACTTTATCCATGCTTACAATGCCCTGGCGTATATTTACATCAAAGAAGAAGATCTAGATAAAGCCTACGACTTACTTCAAGAGGGGATTAGGCGAGCAGATCAACAGGACAATCCCCAAGAAAATCAACAAGATAACTTAGATGACGTTAACCTTAACTCTGCCGGATCAGATGCTGAGTTAATTTATGCCCTAAATAAAAACTTAGGATGGGTTCGACTTTTACAAGGCAATTACGAAGACGCAGAAATTGCTTTGGATGACGCGATCGTGGCTTATGAAACGTTACAGCAAGAAACGCCAGAAACGGCAAAAGTTGTCGGCGGCATTGCTTATTGTTTACTTGCCGATTCCCTCGACAAACAAAAGCGTTTCGAAGACGCAACCAGGTATTGGGAACAGTGCCAGCAAACCAACGATGGTCGATTGGCAGAGGATGATCGCTACTTAAAGCAGGCATCGGAACGCCTAAGCCAGTAATCCGTCTTGAAAACTGGCTTAGACTGATAAAAACTTATGTCTAAACGCATCTACCACACGCCTGTTTTTACTGTAATAAAATGCTGTGCTCTTCCTTTCGTCTCCTTCGACAGCCGGGTAAAATTTCTAACATTAAACTTTCAAAAAATCGCTTTTTTCCAAAATTTTTTCTAGGGTCTGCCTTGGGGGCGATCGCCGTTCCCATGCTCTTGCCCGGTGCAGCCTCCAGCACAGTTTTGTCGGAGGCGATCGCCCAGCCAACCCTTGAATCCCGCCTTGGCCAGACCCTATCCAAAAGCTGTGACCATCGCCTGGTTAGCATTGAGGGAGGACAAATCAGTCGCCAGGCAGGCGGACGAGGAGGATTTAGCGCCGTTGGAGGCAGAGCTAGCCTCTGTGCCAATGATGTATTAAATGTGCCTCAGCGAGTGCGGGTACGGGTGCGGTGTCATGGAACCTCGCGCGATCGCCGGTTTTTCAGCGGGCGCAACGCGGTACGGCGGCTATGCAGTCGTGGGGGAATCTCCGTCAGCCGGGGAGAAGTGGTGAAGCTTGTTAGCCTGCCCTACGCCAGTTATGTGGCGATCGCCCAGCCCAAACTTCTCGCCTATGTATCCATCGTTGAAGAGACTGGCAGTGAGAAAAAAATAGAGATGCTGCTTCAAATTTTTACGCCGGATCTATCGGATTTCATCGCAGAAATATTTCTGGATATTCCCTTGGAGGACTTGTCCTATCGAGATAGCCCCGAAGCCAGCGCCGCCGCAGGAAAACCGAAGGGGATTTATGACGGCATCGTGTTAATCGACACTGCCAAGCTGGAAGGTATGCCCACCTTGGAGTCAGGGGTGGACTATCAGTGGAGCTTAGGCAAAACTTTGGATGATGGGGAAATTACCAGCTCCACCACAGGGATTATTAATTACCGCCCCTATCCAGAGAATTTTAATCCCGCTCAAACGGTCCACTCTAGTCCCACTACCAGTTATCGATGGCTGCTGGATCACGACTATGGTGGAGAAGCGTTGGCGCTGGTAGCTCGCGATCGCCTACGCCCCCTCCATGCCGAAGCAGCCCTAACCCAGTGGAACACCATACTAGAGCGTCTCGACAAAGGCGAAGAAACATTGGAAAAACGCCTACGCCAAGCAAAAATAGTTACTCTCCCTTAAGCCTTTTTCCACAACTACAGTCCATTCGCAGGGGATAATCAACCCATCGCCCTGTGCTGATATTCAGAATGGAGATGAGAGCGATCGCCACACCTTACTAATCGCCACACCTTGCTAAAGGAATTATTCAAGCAACTTGCCTTC
>CALCTI010000211.1 GCA_937894105.1 uncultured cyanobacterium | reverse complement strand
CATAGCTGCCCTCGCTGTTTGTCCAAAATGTAGACCCAAACCATTGGAAATTGGACTTTCTTGATCTTTAATTAGGTCGACATTGTATTCTTTGACCTTATAAAGCTCCGAGATCGCTGCCCGCACCGCATCATCGGCCGACTTAGGGAAAATCGCCATCACTCCGTCGCCCATATATTTAATAATCACCCCATGATTACGACGAATTTCAGGACTAACGCGCCCCAAATACTCATTAATAAATCGGAAGCTCTCATCTGGGGTCATTAGTTCCGCCCGTGGCGTAAATGCCCGAATATCGGAAAACATTACTGCCATTTCCCGACTAACATGGTCTCCAAGTTTAACGTCAGTAATACTTTCCCGATTTAGAAACTTAAGGTATTCATTAGGCACAAATCGCTGGTAAGAACTATTGATTTTCGCAAGCCTCACGTGGGTCTTAATTCGCGTTAGCAATTCATCCTTAATAAAGGGCTTAGTAAGATAGTCACTGGCGCCACACTGGAACGCAGAAATCAAGTCCGATATGCGGCTTTTCGCCGTCAGCATAATGATAGGTAATTCTTGAGGTCCAAAGCGTTCACGGATAAGCTTACAAGCATCATATCCTGATAGCTTCGGCATCATTACATCGAGCAAAACCAAGTCAAACCCTCCTTCTTCAGACTCAATTTTGGCTAGCGCCTCGTCACCTCCTGTGGCCAAAGTTACCCTATATCCATTAAATGCTAAATAATTATCTAAAACCTGTAAGTTGACAGGCTCGTCGTCCACAACTAAAATCCTGATTTCTCCGTCGGACTTAATACTATCTACGGCAACTCCAGTGCCATTTTTCTCAGCCGTTTCTCGGGTTGAAATATCGGGATCTTCGTTAGAAACAGACGCATCTTGAGGAATGAGGGAAGAGCTCACACGCCCTGTCAAGGTATGGTCTCGAGAGGAGTGTTTTGGGCTTGCCTGCTGTTCAACTGCTGCCAACGTAAATGAAAAGCGGGATCCTGCTTGCGGGGTGGATTCCACCCAAATATTTCCCCCATGTAAATTGATTAATTGTTTAGTCACTGCGAGTCCTAAACCGGTGCCACCAAAACGTCGAGCGGTGGATCCATCTCCCTGTTCAAAGGCTTCGAAAATTCGCTCTTTCTGGGCGTCGGAAATACCAATTCCCGTATCAACAATATCTACTTGTATTGCGCCTGTAACAGTGGCACCCGTTTCATTGATTTCTTGGCAATAACTTTCTTCTAAACCGTTAGATTCTCCCTCTTGAATAGTCACCTCTTCAATCGGAATAAACCGAGCGGTGACAGCCACTTCTCCCTTTTCCGTAAACTTAACGCCGTTACCCACTAAGTTGTAAAAAATCTGCTGGAGCCGCGATTCATCAGCCCACACTGCTGGCAAGTCCAAGGGCACTTGGTTCTCAACGGTTAAATCTCGCGCTCCAATTAAAACTTGACTAACTTCAATAACCAGATCGGCGATCGCTGCCACATTAATCGCTTTGCAATTTAGCTGAATTGTTTTGTGGCTAAGCTTAGAAAAGTCGAGAATATCATTAACTAAATTTGCCAGTCTTCTAGCACTACGGGCCACGATCCAAAGGTTACGCTCTTGCACTTCCTCCAGCTTTCCCGTGGCCCCTTCCAACATAAACTCAGTAATCCCAATAATTCCATTTAAGGGCGTTCTAAGCTCGTGGGAAGTATTGGCTAGAAATTCATCTTTAAGTTGATCAAGGCGCTTTAATTCCTCATTTTGATCCTCTAAATTTTCAAAGGACCGGCGTAATTCAACCGCCATTCGATTGAAAGAGTTTGCCAATTCCCCTACTTCATCCTCGCGGTCCAAACTAATCGCTTCATCCCAGTTTCCATCGGCTAATCGTTTAGCCGACTGGTTAAGTTTGGCAATGGGCTCAGTGACCCAGCGAGAGGTTTGCCAACCTGCACCGATCGCCAACAAAACTGCAATAAAAGAAAGGGCGATCGTTAGTTGATTATTTTGATCAATAGCGCCCATAAAATCCGCTTCGGGAATAACCACCACCACCATCCAGTCCAGTCCCTTAATCTGGGACAAAGGGGCAACCCAAGCCCTAAGCTTCTGACCGTTAACTTCCAGCGGAATTAGTGTTGGCTCGGATACTTCTTTAAGGACAGTGACGGGGCTAATTGCCTCAGGCTCTCTTTCATTATTACGATTGCTTTCAGCACTAGATCCAGGGGTTCTTTGGTTAGATTTTTCTGGTGTCTCTTCTTCCGTTGCAAGGGCTGCGATCGCCGCTTTTAAATCTTGGTCCTGACTTTGTAAAATGCTAAGTCGCGCTGGTTCTTCATCTTCCCCTTTGTCAATAAAAGGCAGCTCGTTAGTTGAGCTGGCAACAATGTTACCGTCGCGTTCAAGGATAAAAGCTTTGCCTGATTCTCCAATCTCAATTTCGCCCAAATATTTAGTGATTTCTGACAGAATCAAGTTCGTTCCTAGAACCCCCAAAAACTTCCCTTCGTCACTGTAAAGGGGGGTTGTTGGGGTGATTTGTAAGGCACCTAAATCAGCAGAGGGATAGATAGGGCTCCAGGTTTGCTTGCCCAATTCCTGCGCGCCAGAATACCAAGGACGCTCGCGAGGATCGTATTCTGTAGACTTTAAAAATTCCTTGCGATCGCCCTCATCATCTAACTCGTAAATTTGCCGCTCAGGAGCTGTTTCTTCAGTCCTAAATTTCAGGGCGGTGCGTCCGTCAGGATAGGTTTGCACACCGAGAAAATTGCCCTCTTCCGTGCCAACGTAAAAATAATCGACCGTGGGCAAAATCTTCACATCAGCCCAAAATCTTTGCTGCAATCCATCAAAATTATCTAGCGATAAATTGCCACCATAAATATCCTCAGCAATACTACGGTGCATAATGTGAGGCAGCGCCAAATAGTCTTCCAAACGTTGGTCAATTTGCGCTCCCACCTTTCTGCTGAGGCGATCGCTCAAATCTCGCACCGTTTCCTGACTGTTAGTAAATGACAAATAACCAACAATACTAACTGCACCAGCAATTTGCACAATAAACGGCACAATAGAAACCACTCGCAACGGTAGTTTCTTGATTAATTGAGCTGTTCCCTGGCGCAAGTTTAATCCCATGATTCTTAGGATCTAATAAGTTCTAAAATCCTATTTTTATTTACAATATTTACCTATACTGGAAGCATTAACCCGATTCTTTTCTCCTTCCAATTAGTCTCTTTTGAGTTGCACAGTTTCTATGACTTAATCAGACTTTCAGCCTTATGTATTTTGCCCACTAAACGATTGGCATCAATCAGCAATCCCAAATTTGTTGAGCAAGATATGGGTTGCAAAATATGGCAAGAAGCTAGGGCTGAAAGGTCGGGGCCTGACTGACGCGGTTAAGACTATCATCACTGCTGGCACCTCTTCTCAGGATAGGGTCAGATTTAGGGGGCGGCAATGATCTCCATTGATCTCGCCAAATTGTTGCTCTTTCT
>CALCTI010000210.1 GCA_937894105.1 uncultured cyanobacterium | reverse complement strand
ATCCCCAAGTGGCCCGCTGGTTCCAAGGGGAATTTAATCAAATGTGGGGGGACGGTCCCGGCGGCAATGGGGACAGTCGCTTTGGCAAACAGAAGGATTTTCGCCCCCCTTACACCACCACCCTGGGCAAGACCAAACTAACGGTGCATTTTTCCCCGGCTCCCCCGGCGATCGCCCCCGCCGCCAGCACCCTCGGCACCATTGCCACCACCCTGAACAAAACCCACCGCCGAGCTGACCTGGCTCTGTTTGTATTCTCAGAACAGCGCCTAACCAACGCCCTATTGGGAGCCCAACAGCGAGGGGCCCAAATCCGCGCCCTTATTGACGCCAGCTTTGCTTTTCGTCCCTACAGCGAAGGGCTCGATATGGTGGGACTGACCCGCCCCAATGAAAAATGCAAAATTGAATTGGGCAACCAGCCGTGGTCCAAGCCCATTGCCGATTTTGGTTTTCCTTCCTTGCCCGAAGGGGACTTGCTGCACCATAAGTTTGCCGTCCTTGACACCAAAATTGTGATTACCGGATCCCATAACTGGTCAGTGGCAGCGGCGCGATCCAACGATGAAACGTTGATTGTGATTGAAAATTCGGCGATCGCCCAGCACTTCCAGCGAGAATTTGATCGCCTTATCAGCACCGCCAAATTAGGCATTCCCAAAAATGTCACCCAAAAAATCAACCAACAAAAAAAAGCCTGTGGGAAACTCCAACAGCAGAGCAATTAAACGCCCCGCAGGACAAACAAGCTTAAAAATTTGCGCATAAAAGCTCTAATTATTGAAATTGTGACCAAAAATAGTATTGGGTAACGTTGTTTAAATGAAATTCTCAAATCTGCCATGGCTCCCGCAGTTTTAATTCAAAACCTTAAAAAGTCCTACGGCACCGTCGAGGCAGTTAAGGACGTGTCCTTTCAGGTGGAGCCGGGGGAGCTCTTTGGGTTGCTGGGGCCGAATGGCGCCGGAAAAAGCACCACCATGCGCTGTTTGTGTACCCTCGCAAAACCTGACGCGGGAACCATTGAAGTGTCGGGCATTTCGGCGATCGCCCAGCCCAAACAGGTGCGCCGACGCCTTGGCTACGTGGCCCAAGAAGTAGCCCTGGATAAGATGCTAACCGGGCGAGAACTGCTGGAGCTGCAAGGAGCCCTTTATCACTTGCCCTCGTCAATGCTGGGGAGTCGCATCACAGCCCTAACCAACCTGTTGGACATGAATAGCTGGCTGGACCAAAAAACGGGGACCTATTCCGGCGGCATGAAACGGCGTCTTGACCTGGCGTCGGGATTATTGCATCGCCCAGACTTATTGGTATTAGACGAACCCACCGTGGGCTTAGACATTGAAAGCCGGCAGGTGGTGTGGGATTTACTGCGGGAACTTCCTAAACAGGGCACCACCATCATTATGAGCAGTCACTACCTGGAAGAAGTGGACGCTCTCGCCAATCGCGTTGCCATTATTGATCGGGGTCAAGTGATTGCGGAAGGCACCCCTGACGAACTGAAACAACGGGTCGGGGGCGATCGCATCACCCTGCGCATCCGCGAATTCACCCCCACCGACGAAGCCCACCAGGCAAAAGCCCTACTACTAGGCCAGACCTGGGTTCAAGACGCCATTATCAACACCGCCCAGGGCAACTCCCTCAACCTGGTGGTGGACTCTAACAACAACGGAATGGGACAAATTCAAACCCTTCTTTCCACCAACGGGCTCCCCATTTTCGGACTCTCCCAATCGCGCCCCAGCCTGGATGATGTGTACCTTGCCGCCACCGGAAAAACGTTAAATGACGCAGAACTTGCAGCGGTGGGCACTCGCGACTTAAAGAAGGAAAAGAAACAAACCATGCGCTAAGGAAAAATCGACAAAAACCATTGAGAGTCTGACTTATAAGCGATCGCCCATAAAATTCGCCGACAAATTGCTGCAAGAATATAGCTGCAATTGGCAACCTTAGTTCACATCAGTTAACTTTATGGTTTAGTTTTGTTAAAACATTGGTATATTGGGGGCAGAATTTCCGCAGCAGTATTTTTACTCAGTCACTGCCCTATGAACCCACTTAATTTGTTTGTAAAGGTTTTAAAGCCTACCGTGGCCCCTGGACTCCTCGTTCAAAGTAGCTGGGCGATTCTTCGCCTGGTTGCTGGCATCATGATGGTCCACAACGGTATCGATAAGCTTGCCGACATTGAAAGCTTCGCCGAGTCTTATGTTGCTTTCCTTGGACTGCCCTTCCCCATTTTCTTGAGCTACGTTGCTGCTTACACCGAGCTAATCGGCGCGCCCCTAGTTGCCTTGGGTATTTTTACCCGCCCTGCGGCTTTGGGGTTATTCAGCACCATGATGGTTGCCTGCTATCACCACTACATCGTTGCAGGTTTCAACATCCCCTATTTGGAGCTGTCTTCCATCTACGCTGGCGTTTTCCTATTCTTTGCCATTAATGGTGGCGGTTTGTTCTCCTTTGATGCTCTGTTTACCAACATCATTGACAAGAACGCGTTGTCTGGTCGTGAGAAGGTGGTTATGCGTCTAGAGCGAGCGCTACAGGCTGAGGAAGCCACTGAGGAAGCGACCGCTGCTTAGGCTTGTAAAAGTTAAGGGAGATCTCGGCTTAAAGCAACCCGTCCATCAAATCCATAATTTGAGTTTGAATTGCTGTTAGCTCGCCGTCGCGATCGCCCTGAAGATTGTCCGGAGTTCCTTCAGGATTATGTCCAAGAGCACTCCCTTGAGCCTTAGGATGCTCAAGCAATCCCTTAAGAGAATAAAGTTTTAGGCTATTTTCTGCTTCGGTGTTGAAAATAGTCTTTGCTGCTTCTAGATACCCAATGGCACCCACGTCAGACAAGGCTGCCCGCCGCAGTTGTAAGTCAGGTCCCTGAAGGGCCGCCACTAATTTTTGTCCATATTTCGCGTCGCCGGTCAGCTGATACATTGCCCGCGCCGCACCATAGGCAACCTTTTCTAAGGGGTGTGACACAAACGGTTCGATGTTGGCGATCGCCTCCGTAGCCCCCAACTCCCCCAGCGCTTCCAGGATGGAATCATAGGGTTGAAGCAAATGGGGTTTGCCAGGAACCCGCACTGCCGCACTAACGCCCCCAGCCAGTGATTGCCTTAGTGGCTCGATAGCTTGGGAGTCGCCTAACTGCCCCAAAGATTGAGATGCCGCTTCCCGCACGTAAAAATCCGGCGAGTCCAACTTAGCTATTAATGGACCCACCGCCCGGCGACTGCCCAGCTTTCCCAGCGCCCGCGCCACGTTGCGCTGAAGGGGAAATACGTCCCCCTCCCCATCTTCAGTAAAGTCCAATCCGTCCAGCAGTGCATCGATCACTTCTGGCAAATCCACCCGGAATCGCCCCACCCACCACGCGGCGTAATATCGCAGGGACGGATCCTCAGATCGTAAATTGGCGATAGCCTCCTAAAGGGTCAGCGGCTCAGCCGTAATCTCCCCTTGTACAGACTGGCTATTACTTGACGATTACCTGATTT
>CALCTI010000209.1 GCA_937894105.1 uncultured cyanobacterium | reverse complement strand
AGCGGCGATCGCGATGGTATTTGCAGCACTATTAGCCGTGGCGGGCTGGGGTCCCCCCATGGGCACAAACACGTCCGTTTCGTGACGGGCGCTTTCCAAAATGACCGCATGCCACCCGACGGTGATGGGCTCATCCACAACCGCGGTGACTGAGCTGATAGGCGTCTCCGCTTCGTTGGATCCGTTCTGGGAAGGGGCGTCTAGGGGGCCAAAGTTAAAGCGGGTGTACCAGGTGGTTCCCACAAACTCAGAGCCAAAGATGATGGCTCGCACATCGTCGGGAGTGACTGTTGCTTCCGCGACGCCTCCTGATTCTGCGCCGGTCGGCAAAACCGCGGCGTCACCGCCATTTCTGAATATTCGTATTGATCATGGATGTAAATAGCGACATCTTCCATTAGCGCTGCGTTGGGTGTAGCAGCTTGCAGTATCCGTATTGCTTCAATACGCTCCTCCTGGAACGCGATCGCCGCACGCACCTGCATCGCACGGGGATAATCCACCTGGCACGTCAGGGTGTAAGTGTACCGCCTCCACGCCAATGGAGCCCCCACAATACGAGAAACGCCACCACCTGTTATCCCATCAACTTGGGAGCTTGGCTCGATGCGATTGTATCCGTCATCGCCAAACTCCAAAACCCGAATGGGACCTAGCCCCGACAGCGGCGGCGGAACAATATCGATAAAGCGGCTCAGAGGAGCAGGCGGCGCGTAGGTCATCAGAATGCCCTCATCAAAAACCGCGACACAAACATGCCTGTGGTATATCCAAGGGCTCCACTTGGACCTTCGACAACGTTTGCCCGCTCGTTGAACTCAGTGGACCGGTAAAACAGCGGCGGCAAATTAAACTCACCCCGCCGTGACGGCAGCAGCTTTCCTTCTAGTGCCCACTCAATATCCCGCAGCTCATTTGCCATTGCATTGGCATTGGCGGCGCTGCAAAACACCCGAAATATCAGGATCGCCTCGCCATAGCCGGGTAGCGACTCACTGTGCCCTTCCTGCCGCCGGTAGCGCTTCTCAAAGAAAATTGCACCCTTGGGATTGCTGGTGTACTCAACCAAATCCGTCGCACCCTCAGGGGGAACATACGCATTAGCGGCAACAAGGGGAGAGTGAGTATTACTGCGATGGTTCCACTTAAAATGCAAAACGCTTTCTAAGTAGTTTGCAATCGTCGCGATCGCCAATGTCCCTGGTGATTGAGAGATTCTCATAAATGCAGTCTAATTAAAATTTATTCTATTAATATTTCGTGCTAATTGCTCAACAGCATCGTCAATTAGCCCGTTTTTTAATGGTTCCCCCTTGCGACCGATTCCCATATCTTGATTGCCCCCTTCTCTCCATCGCTGAGTGCCATCTTCTTTGATGTTTCTGCGAATAGCTACAGCGACCTGCCTTGCATTACTTCCGTTTGCGATGCGCTTGGCTTCTACCCACCTTTGGAGATCTCGCAGGTCCGCCCGCGTCCCAGGAGGCGAACCCGCCACGCGCCGCAAGGAATCAGGCGCATCGTTGGCAATTCTAACGGAAATGGGCAGCTCTCCATCGCCTCCAGAGCTTGGAATCACAGCCCAGCTTGACCGCAAATCTCCCGTTGCACCAACGGGAGAAAGCCGCTCTAGATCATCAGTCAATTCCGCTGCTGCGGAGAGAAATTCATCATTAATTCGCCCAAAAACTGACTTGTTTGTGGGTAAATTGGTTAGCGATATTTTGACTTTAAAAGGCATAATGATACTGATATAGCCCGCTTCAAAGTGATAGGAACTTGGCTCCTCATCCTATTCTAAATTTTATCGGCAAAATCCTAAGCCCAGCGCGGCGGTTGTTTCTTCCTGCAAAGAAGAATGCAGCCCCAAGTCAGCGCCCATTGGCATCAATTTACACGGGCTTCCAGGGCTATCACTCACGGGTTAGTCGCAACTACGACCTAGAAATCACCCAAATCCCATCGAGGGATGCCAAGCGTGGGCGCTTCCTTTTGGAGATGGAGGGCTACTGCCTAGAGGTGGCGCGGGCGCTTGATATTGGCGTTTCAGACATTTATTCTTCCCACGATGGCGATTCTGGGCGCGTGTCTATTTCTCGGTACGTGGACAAGGACAACACCAGGCGACTAGACTCGCTGATTTACGAGCTGGCTGTTGCTAGCTTT
>CALCTI010000208.1 GCA_937894105.1 uncultured cyanobacterium | reverse complement strand
CGGCTAAACAGTGACCTAGGGCTGTCACCAACTAAAACACAAACTCAATAGCTGCGAGGGTTTCAACCCCTAGTATTTTTTATGTAAAAGGGCATGTACTCCTCACTGGGTAAAGCTTCTGGAGCTTAATTGAGGACACGTCCTAGCCCATTACACGAATGGTGAAGGTCAAAGGGGTGGGGGTGGCTTCTGTGGCCAGGCGAATCGATAGGGTGTGAACCTGTTCGCCGGGAAGGGTGGGAAGGAGCAATTCAAGCTGCCCATCCCCTTCACAACTGCACTGGGTGCTGGTGCGATCGCCCTGGAGATCCGCTCGACCGCCACAGGGCATTTCCACCTGCACCACCAGCGCATCCGCCCCAGGACGCCATTCACCTCGCACTTCCAACAGCCCCTCACTGGTTAGCCACTGGCGCTCGACCACAGGCTTTTCTTGAGTTAGGCGTAACTCTAGCTGACGAAGCAAATCATGGGCGGTCACCAACGCCAGCACCATTTGCTGTTGCGCCTGGGCTTCGTCGTAATCAATAGACGGCAATGCTTCGCGAACTCCGTCATCTCGGGCAGCCTCAAGGGCAGGCATTAGGCGATCTGCAAAAGCATTTAAAGCATCCCCTTCACCGGGAAATAGGGCGTCTACCGCATCGAGCATTTGCCGACCCACCTGAAGGGTGCCTTGGGCTAGCTCCTGACACTCGCCCAGGATCTGTTCAAAAATATTGTCCGGCACCGATGCCCGCAAACTTTGCAGCTGGGCTAGCCAGGGATTGGCGATCGCCCCGACCCCGTCGGGATAGTCCTGTAGCGCCGCCCCTTCCCAAGGGAATCGAGGAAGATTTTCTTCAGCCTCAGCCTTCGCCAGAAAATGCTGCTTGAGTAGGGCTTGAAACCGTTTTTCAATCATAGGAGAGTCACGAAGATCTAGCATAGGGTCATTGGCCAACGCGGCCGATGGGTCAATGGTTACCTCGGCATCCTCAGCGATCACTCCCAGCGCTTCATTATCCAGTGCTTCGTCATCCAGTGAAAATCCTTCGGGAAGCCCCTCAGCATTTTCCAGCAACTGACTTAAAAATTGCGCCTGTAAATCCCTTGGAATGCCATCTAAGTCCCTATTCATCATCATTTTCCCCTAGTCCGGATTCGAGTAGTTGCTATTTCTGATATCCCAAGCGGTTTCCAAAACTCCAAACCAAACTTTTTGAGCTTGGGTAATCGTAACCCCTAACGTTTCCGCAATGGTGCGATCGTCCGCCTGCTCCTGTTTAAGCTGTAGCGCCGTTTTCCCCTTGTCGTCCAAACGAGACAATAATCCTTCCCACTCGATGGGCGTTAGTCCCAGGTCCTTTTCCAAATCCGCATCAAGCCATTGGTGAACTAACTCCCAACGGTGAAGCATCGCGAATCGCAACAAATGATATTTAAACCGCTGCTGCAGATAATCTCTCTGGCGCGCCGTTAGCCCTAATACCTGCTCAATTTCGCTGGCGGGCAAATCCTGAAGGCGCAGCACCAAATAGTCAATACAATCTTGCTGTTTTTTCTCCGTTAAATATTCCACCATCTCTTTCACCACCGACGATCGCAACGCCGAATCCATAACCTCCGACTGTTCCTGGGCTCCCATATGCTGGCGCACCTGCTGCACCGACGCATCATCCCAGGTGTAAGAGTCTCCCTCAACGCCGCCGCTTTCTGCCGCCCGCTCCATATCAATGGAGGTTTCCGGAGGCGTTTGGCGGGCAAAGGTTTGGGCGCGCAAGATAATCAACTGTTGCGATCGCCCTCGAGGCAGAGGAATGCGCCGCTTCCCATAGCGCTCCACAAAGGCCATATACTCCGCCAGCTCCAGCATTGCCCGCGGTGAATAGTCCTGGGGCATCTGACACTCTCGCCGAAACGCCTTGAGGGCTTCCACATAGAACCCCTGCAAAAAGTCTTCGATCGCCGTCAGCCTCGCCTGATAGCTAGCTCGGGTTCGAGCTGGGGCAATATAGCGGTAAATAATGGCACTGAGGGTACTATGCAGCTCTGCGCGCCCTTGTTTAGAACCGTGCTTGTAATAATTCAAACATTGTCGTAAGCGATGCTGAGATAAATCCCGCATCCACATATCCACTTCGCCAGAGTTTTGGATACGTTTACTTTCGGTGCAAATGCGGTTCACCTCGTCGGCAATCCGCTCCGCCACCGCCACACAAACGCGCTGCGGTGATTTAGTCCCATCTCGCAAGGACTGAGTTAATGACTTAACAAGTTCTTCCACGTCCTAGGCAGTTCTCCCTGCCCCCACAACACAGTAGATACAAAAGATACAACAAAGAGCCGAAACAGATACGCTAAGCTGATGCCAAAACTGCAGCTAGCCTAATTAACCGGGCTAATTAGTGAGCCCGTCAACCCCAAAAGTCAACCTAATTAGAGCTAAGCACAGGTTAAAGCTACTTTCAGCACGACCCTAGCACAGCCACCCCATAAAACTAGAGGTGGCGATCGCCCTTACGTTATTTTTGCTACCGATATTTTCAAGCTAGCGAAATTTACACGGGAATTTTGTCCAGTGTTTGGGGAACCTTCCGAGGGGCGGGCGATCGCCCAGAACCGCTTAAAAATTGCCGACGCCATCATGGTCAGAACAATCGTGTAAGATTCAAGCTCAGGTTACCTTGACCAATAAGGCAGGGTATCAGGAACAGCGGCGAGGGTTTTTCGCTCAGCTTTTCTACTGGTGTTTCAGCGGCAATCTTTTGCAGTAACTCTCAGGAGCAACTTTCAGCAGCGATCTATGGATTTTGAAGGGAAATTAGAAGTTCAAATTAAACAACTGGTTGACACGGCCCCCCAGGATGGCAAAACGCCCCAGCTTGTTACCGCGATCGCCCCGGTGCTGCTCCACTTCGCTACCCAGCTTCAGCGAGAAAATTTTTACGTCCTCCAAAACCTGAACGGCGATTGGGTGCGCACTACCTTAAGCAGTCGCCGGGAGCAAGGCGTCCAAAAAAGCGTGATTTACGCCTTTGCCACCGTGGATGACGCCCGTAAAAGTCCCATGCCCACCAAAGATCCTAATATTCTGGCCGCTCCAGTGCCCGTCACCCACGTTTTATTTCAAATGGTGGCGCTAAAAACCTTAGACAGTCTGGTATTTTTCGCCACTGAAGGGAACTTAAATAATGGCACTGAAGTAACTCGAATCGTCTTTGAGGAAACTATGAAAGCCTATTTTGAACAGGTTCAAGATTGGCAAGAGGGAGAAGATGTAACCCTTGCCTAAGGCAACTCACTTTGACGTATTGATTGATGGGGCGAGATGGCGTCGCCCCCCAATTGCAATGCTCTATTGGAGATTTTAGAGTTTTTTTATAAAAGCAAGCTGGTTGTTTTGTGAGGTGTTGGATAGGCTAAGTTAACGATTGCCCGGCAGATTTATGATGGTTTCTGCTAAAAAGCAGCTTCAAACAATATTTTTAGCTTCAACAAATTGCTCAAACGAAACTAGCGTTGAAGAGAACGTTGTAAAGCCCTTGTTGAAAATATTGGGGTATGTCCCACAGGATTGGGACGCGCAGGCTCGGTCTGGCTACGGTCGTGTGGATTTTTTGGTAAAGGCAAGACGACAGCGATCGCCCACGCGGCATTTTCTAGTCATTGAAGTTAAACGCCCCGGTCACCATCTATCCAAAAGCCAGTGGCAACTGAATCGTTACTTACGAGATTCTGGCAGCCTGTTTGGATTATTAACGAATGGCTTCCAGTTTCATATTTTCTACAACTTTTTCGGCAAAGTTGAACTAGTTCATGGGTTCGATCAACCGCAAATCATTGAAGACCATACTCGTTTTACCCAACTACTTTGTCAGAAAACTTGTATTCGGGTGATGGGTTTATTTAATGAGCAACAATATAAGGTTCATCAGGTAATTTTAGGGGCGATCGCGCAGAAACTAGACAAACCTGAAATCCGTAAAATTCCCTATCGCAATAAACCCGAAGAAATTAGCAAACTAGAACAGAGTCAAAAGTCTATGATTATTACCGTTTTCAACAACAAAGGCGGCGTCGGTAAAACCACATTAACGATCAACCTCGCCTCCGCCCTAGCCAAAATGGGAAAAAAAATCCTGTTAATTGATATTGACTCCCAGGCGAATTTAACCACCGGCTTAGGCACCGATCCCCTATTTGATATTGAGCGTCAGGGTAAGAAAGATATTACCCACTTACTAACCGAAGCAAAAACGTCCATTGATGACGTAAAAATCAGAAAATCCTGGGGCGATATTACCTTGGATTTTGTGCCCTCCCATATTCGTCTCAGTGATATGGAAGCCCAGCTTATTCAAACCGTTGATGTTGACCGTGTTTTGGTTAAAAAGCTTAGGAAATATAAGGAAGTCTACGATTTTATCTTTATCGATCCGCCTCCGTCCTTCGGGAAAGTTAATACCATCTCCTTGATGGCATCAGCGGGAATTCTTGTGCCTTTACAGCTTTCGCCGTACCCTATCCGAGCCTTAGAATATGTGATGAATCGCGCCTTTGCCATTGATGATATTCGCGAAGATCCGCTCCATATTCTAGGCATCGCTGTGAGCATGTACGACCGCGCTTCCAAAAAGCTTTTAGTGGAAATGAAAGAGGAGATTAACAGTGTTTTAGGAGAGGATAAACGACGACAAAATGTGCCTTTGTTTCCTGAAAATACCTGGATTCCTCGACGTAATATTGTGTCTACTTCTCCTAATAAAGGTTATCCTTTACCGGCGGCTGAATTTGATGATGAACTCAGCACCCAAGAGCGAGAAGCGGCATTAGATGCCTTTACTTGCTATCAAGCTTTGGCAGAGCATTTAGTTCAGGCTGCCGAAAAGGTTAAGGGTTAGGAGGAGAAAGATGGATAACAATGAGCGTAAAGCAAAAATTGTAGACTATCTACGAGTAAAATCCATTACCCACGGGCAGGTGGAAACTTGTTTATTGCGGTTAGGCACAACCCCATCGTTGAAGATGGAACCGGATCGGTGGGCGGTACTCAAGCAAAGTTTGCAAGAACAGGGGACCAATCTAATTCCACTGTTAGTGCGGCGAATTGAACCTGACGAAGACGATCGCGAATATGAGGTGGTTTTTGGAGCCGACTGGTTTATCGTTGCTGAAGATTTAGGAATAGCAAGGTTATGGGTTTGGGTGTTTGATTTAAATCTTGATCAAGCTGAAGTTGCCTACGAAGAAATGCTGCGACTGACCCAACAGGGAGTCAATACCGTAAGCCTTCCAAATTCTGACTCGAATACATCTCCGTCTTTGGCAGACATTGGCAAATTAATTGATAGAAAATTAGAGCCTATTGCCGATACTTCCACCCAATCTTCTGAGCCTCTTCAAAATATTGCCCAGCTAATTGACGACAAGCTAGAAAAGATTGCTGAAACCTTGTCCAAAATCCCTCCAGACCCTTCGTCTAGTGTCCCCTCTTCCGCCGGAGACAGCCTAGGTGCGGCTTTAAATCAGCTTATCTATGAGTGCAAATCTGGGGGACTCAAGGCAACAGTCATTTTAGAAGGTCGAAAAGTGCTTCCTGACCCCAATGCGGAAATGTTGCGAGAGTTGTACCAAGGATGGACCGTCAAGCAACTCAAGCCCAGGGTTAAGGCAATGGGAGGGCAAATAAGCGGTAGCCCTAGAAAACCAGCGCTAATTGAGATGTTAGTCGACCTACATCGAAAGCAGGGATAGGATCCTCTACCCCCGCCTTGTCATCAGCTTTGCTGCCAATTTCCGATCAGTTTTCACTCTGCAATATCGGTCACTGCGCCGATGCTGCTAGAGGATACTAACTTGGCGTACTTGCCCAAAATGCCACGCTTATAACGGGGTTCGCGAGGTTCCCAAGCGGCTCGACGTTCCGCCAGGATTGCGTCGTCCACGTTGAGCTGAAGCAGTTTTTGATCAGCGTCGATGGTGATGGAGTCTCCTTCTTTTACCAGGGCAATGGTGCCACCGACGGCCGCCTCGGGAGCTACGTGCCCTACCACCAAGCCGTAGGTACCGCCTGAAAAACGCCCGTCGGTGATAAGTCCCACCGAGTCGCCCAAGCCCGCGCCGATAATGGCCGAGGTGGGAGCTAACATTTCTCGCATGCCGGGACCGCCCCTGGGACCTTCGTAGCGCACAATCACCACGTCGCCCGCTTTGATTTTGCCGTCGAGAATTGCCGCTAAGCACTCTTCTTCCGATTCAAATACCCGCGCTGGTCCAGTAATTATCGGCTTTTTCACGCCGCTAATTTTAGCCACCGATCCTTCCAACGCCAGGTTGCCCTTCAAAATTGCCAGGTGTCCCTTTTGGTACAAGGGCTTGTCCCACTGACGAATTACATCTTGATCCTTCGAGGGCGTATCGGGTACACCAATTAGATTTTCCTCGATGGTTTTTCCGGTAACGGTCATACAGTCACCATGGAGCAGCCCTTGCTTCAACAGCATTTTCATGACCTGGGGAATGCCGCCAGCCCGATGCAAATCCGTTGCTACGTAGCGACCGCTGGGCTTTAGATCGCAGAATACGGGCACCCGGTTGCGGATTTCTTCGAAGTCGTCGATGGTGAGGGGCACGCTGATGGTGTTGGCGATCGCCAGTATATGGAGCACCGAATTCGTGGATCCGCCCACCGCCATAATCACCGAAATTGCATTTTCAAAAGCTTTACGAGTCAAAATCTGCTTGGGTCGCAGGTCAGCTTTGATCGCTGCTGCCAACACAAATGCTGAATTGGCAGCACTATCAGCCTTTTCCGCATCCTCTGCAGCCATGGTGGACGAGTAGGGCAAACTCAGCCCCAGCACCTCGATCGCTGACGACATCGTATTTGCCGTAAACATGCCACCACAGGATCCCGCCCCCGGACAGGCCTTTTTCTCCACGGCCGTTAACCGCGCCTCATCAATCTTGCCTGCACTATACTCTCCCACCGCCTCAAAAGCGCTGACCACCGTCAAATCTTCCCCATCCAAATGCCCCGGTTTAATGGTGCCGCCATACACAAACACTGCTGGAATATTCAGCCGCGCCATGGCAATCACCGACCCGGGCATATTCTTATCGCAGCCCCCGATCGCCAGCACCCCATCTAGACTTTGCCCATTGCATACTGTTTCAATGGCATCGGCAATCACCTCCCGAGATACCAGGGAATATTTCATCCCTTCGGTACCCATGGAAATACCGTCACTGATGGTGATGGTGCCAAAAAGCTGAGGCATCACTCCCGCTGCTCGCGCCGCATCGATCGCGCGGTCTGCCAGGGAATTAATGCCCATATTGCAAGGGGTCACCGTGCTGTAACCACTGGCAACGCCCACAATGGGCTTCTCAAAATCATCATCACCAAACCCAACTGCTCGCAACATGGCGCGATTGGGCGATCGCTGTACACCTGCCGTAATGGCAGCACTTCTCAGGGTCTTAGACATAACGGGATTGGCACCTGGCTAAACATTTTCCTGCAAGAAAAACAAGAAAATATAGAACTAAGCTTAAAAAGCATTAACTTTATTCGATTAAAAAGCCCTGCTAAAAGCACCGGCCCATCGAACCGATACGAACATCCACCTCTCACTGGTATCGATTAAATGATAAATACCTAGGGGCAAAGATTCAGTATCGAAGAACTAATTTCAAGAATCAGCGTTAAAAATCAATCTTTTTTATTCTGAGTTCTACCTCTCTAAGCTAATAGTTCTACCTCTCTGGGCTAATAGCCTACCCTAAATCTTGAACCTCAGATGCCACAATAATTCGGTTTCGCCCCGCTGCCTTTGCCCCATACAAAGCCTGATCCGCTTCTGCCAGTAGCTGTTCCACTGACCCTGAATCGGACGGAATTTTAGAGGAAATTCCCATACTTAACGTAACAAGACCGCCATGATTGTCCGGGTGAGGCAAGGCCGTTTCCGCCAACAACCCCTGTAAATTTGCCGCTACCTGCTTTGCCCCTTCCATATGGGTTTCTGGCAGAACGATCGCAAATTCCTCCCCCCCATAGCGAGCCATCAAATCCGTGGGTCGCCGCG
>CALCTI010000207.1 GCA_937894105.1 uncultured cyanobacterium | reverse complement strand
TGTCGGAGGGGGCTATATTGGTCAGGAAAAGGCAGATGGTTAGCGATTGAGAGGATTAGAGGTCGCTTTAGTGGAATTCCTGCCGACTGTGCTACTAACACTGGAAGAGCCACTTGGTAAAATAGTTGGTAAGGAGCTTTCCAATCATGGGGTAAATGTCCGCACGGACACTAAGATTGAAAGTCTCAAAGAAACAGATAAAGGGTTATTGGTCAGCGGTTCCAATGGTTATAAAAACGAATGTGGATTGGTATTGGTGGTAGTAGGGGCTGCACCCAATACTTCCTTGGCAAAATCAGCAGGGATTGGGACCAATGAAAAGGGAACCATCAGAACCAACCTAAAAATGGAAACCAATCACCCGAACATTTACGCTGCTGGTGACTGTATCGAGACCTATCACGCCCTTCTAAAGCAGAATATATATTTGCCACTGGGTACCACGGCCCATAAACAGGGACGTATTGCCGGGGAGAACATGTTGGGAGGAAACGCAAAGTTTCAAGGATCCTTGGGCTCCCAAGTTATCAAGATATTCGATTTGGTCGCTGGCAGGACAGGATTGCACGACCGCGATTGCCAGCGTTGACCAGTGGAAAGCCCCTGGATCCATTGGAAGCGCTGCAATTTTATTTGGACAGTCGCGATGATTTGCAGGATATGTCCACCGATTTAATGGCGGCGGCGGAGTCCCTGTTGGGCTATCGACTGGCGGAGCGATCGCCACAGGATATGGAAGGCGAGGACGACAATATCAATATTGGTGATGATAGTGGTCCGGATAACGACGTTAACAATGGGGTGAGCAGCGAGGAGGGTGCCAGAGAATTTGTGCCCGTAACCCAAGCGGATTTAGACACCATTCCAATGGAGCAGTTAAACTTACTTTAAATCTCGCGTCTGTGGGCGTGGCCTTTTTAGAAACGCTAATCGTTAGTTAGAAGCGATGGTCTTTTAAGAATAAATCTCAGTGTAAGCACGTTAATACGTGGCATTTTTAACCTTGTTAATTACGAACTCTTTATATAAAAAGTTTCTGCAAACCAAGGCGATCATAGAAAGAAACGGTTCATTTATGTCAGACAATGTGTGGGAAATAGTCGAAAGCTTTTCGGATGGGCATTGAACTTTAAAGTATTAAATTCAATATTGTTTCTGATAATGCTGGCAACGTTCAGAAAGATCATAACTACAAGCTTGAATCGGTGGACGAAAATACCGAAAGGTTTTCAAAAAGGGGCATTTTAAAACCGCTACTTTAGAGCCAGTTATGAAGCTAGTTACAAGAGTCTAAAATCTGTCGTCGTTTTAAGCTGCTGTTTCAAATTAATCGTTGCTATGTCTCAATCTAATCCTGTTCGTCGGTCTGCCCAAGACGATTTTCTAAGCTCCCTTGAGCAATTGGGCGATACGTTTGGCGTCCTAGAAGACGATAGCTTATCCGCCTCAGCTCATGGTGGTGATCCCAGTATGCCTGAGTCTAATGGGGATGCCCTTGAGGCGATCGCTGATGATATTAGCTCCTCTGATTCCTTTGGGGATGGTTCTGAGTCAAGGGCGATCGCAGAGGGATATGATGGGCGCAACGACACGGTTAGTGAGAAACCTGGCCGTCAGCAAACTAATCCAAACCAAACTAAAGATTAGCCTTTAAGGATCAAATTGTGCTCTGTCCTAAAGATCGCGAAACTGAGCTGGAACAGCAAACGATTGATGATGATTTGGTAGTCTTACACTGCAGCAAGTGTCAGGGGAATTGGATAGAGGCGGAAAGCTATCAAGAATGGCAAAAGGCGGGTGGAGATACATTGCCCAATGCAGAGGTTTTAACGCCAGTACTAGACCCGGATTTTGAGGCATCTTTGGAAGATGTGCAGGCGTCGTTATGTCCAGGGTGTCAGCATTATTTATCACGATCGCGCATCGGTTTCGGGCAGTCGTTTTTCCTGGAGCGGTGCAAAAATTGTGGCGGCTTTTGGTGCGATCGCGGGGAATGGGAATTGCTAACGAAGTTAGGGTTCAATACGAATTTAGACTATTTATTTACACCGGAATGGCAGGACGCGGTGCGGCAGCGGGAGCAACAGTTAACGGAGCGGCGGGTGTTGATTGAGAAGGTGGGAGAGGAATTGGCGAATCAGGTATTTGAAATGGCAGCTAAGTTGGAGGGCAACCCCAATGGCGATTTTGCGGTGGCTTACCTGATGCGCCGGTTCGATGGAGGTTAGCAATAGGGCGTCACGACACGTCGAAGCAATCTTTCTCTCCACTGCGCTAGGTTTCTGAGATTGATTGATGATGCTAATTGATGACGTGCCCTAGAAATGCTGGGGCTCCATGCCGTAGGTTTCCATTAGATGGCGATCGCCCAAAACCATTTTGGGATCCCCGTCGGCCATAATTTGCCCGCCCGACAGCAGCATCACCCGGTTGCACACGGCGCGCACAAAGGATAAGTCGTGGGACGACACAATAAATCCTTTGTCAATAAATCCTTTGTCAATAAATCCTTTGTCAATTAATCCTGTGTCAATTAATCCTGTGTCAAGGCTGCCAGGCTGGGGCTGGGTGCTGTGCTTTAAAAAGTCGATTAAACGGTTGCGGGCGGGGGCGTCCAGGTTGGCGCTGGGTTCGTCATACAGGGTGATATGGGGCTGGCAGGCCAGGATTCCGGCGATCGCAACCATACGCTTTTGCCCTCCCGAGAGTTGATGGGGCGGCAGGTCGGCCAAATGGGCGACCCCGGTTGCGTCTAGGGCTTGGTCAACCCTGTGGTGAATTTGCTCCGGCGATAGTCCCATTTCCGTGGGGCCAAAGGCAATGTCGGCGGCGACGGTGGGACAAAAAAGCTGGTCGTCAGCGTTTTGAAACACTAAGCCGATTTCTGGGTGGAAACTACCGGGAATCACCGGGGAGGTGCCCAAAGCAATGCCCCCTTGCTGGGGAGTCAGCACACCGCAGGCCAGTAAAAACAACGTGGTTTAGCCGGCTCCATTGGGACCGATCAGTCCTAGGCGATCGCCCGGCTTCACTTGAAAAGATAAATCAGTAAAAGTGGATTGGCGACCGGAGTAGCCAAAGGCCACATGTTGAAACGTTAACAGGGGCATAAAGTCCAAACTTGCAGCAACGATCCCTAGGGGCTGTCATCAATTAAATCTCAAACTTAATAGCAGCACCGTCCCTAGTTTGTTTATTAGAAAGGACGTGTACGTCCCACTAGGGGCTGTCATCAATTGAATCCCTAAGTCAAGATCCGTAAGGGTTTCAGCC
>CALCTI010000206.1 GCA_937894105.1 uncultured cyanobacterium | reverse complement strand
TATAACCGGCTTGGGGACCGGCTAGCTGAAATTCAAATTCGATGCGATCGCGCTGACTGTAGGGGCGGTATACGTCTTGCCCTCCGCCAGGATAAACCAAGACGCTAGCTCCACTTTGCAATGCTGCCATGCCCATTTTGGGGTGAGCCTGAATCGCCCCTGCTTGGGTCGCCACCTTGGCCACGGGGGGATAAAACTGCCACATATAAGGGTGCATGAGCCCATACACCGGGCGCTCTAGTCCAAAGCGGTGAAACCAATCGTACATACTCATCATCATGTCGGGAGATGCAAGACCGCCATTATGGGAACCCACGATTAGGTTGCTGCCGTCGGGGACATGCTCCCATCCGTCACTGGTGGCATGGAAATAATTGTCGTAAAACCATTGCCAAAAGGGCATGATTTTTCCAATAACTTTGGGGTCGCGATCGCCCAAGGACCACCCGTCACACTGACCGATCGCAGGTATCTGAAAAGCCTCAACTAAGGATTGAATTGCGGCGAGAAGATCGGGGGATGGCTGGCTCACAGAAATGGGGATAGGGCGCTAAGGAGTCCCACCAGTGTATAGGGCAATGTTTAAACAGCAATATTAATGCCCATGTATCAATGCATGTTTGAGAAATGCCCGTTTGAGAAATGCCCGTTTGAGAAAGCTCCAATGCCCATTTGAGACTCCTCGATCTAATTCTCAGTAATCTAACTCTCGGTAATCTAATTCTCGAGGATCTAATTTTCGGCAATCTAATTCTCGGTAAATAGGGTCAACACCTGGGGCGGGCTGGCATCGGGGGGATAGAGAAAATCCACCGAGGCAAGCTGTTGACTGTTGGGGGGCATCACAAAGGTGGCGAGGCGTCCATCCGATTGACCCCGCTTTTGCACTAGATGGGTGTAGTGAGTTTTGGGGTGACCGTTGCGATCCGTATAGCGAACCCGCACGGTGCCTCGGAAAAAGGTGCGGTTGGGTAGGGGGTCGAAAAAACGCAGCCCGGTAATCACGCTGCCGGAGAAGGCGTCAAATTTGAGCGGGGTTTCCAGACGAATTTGCACCGTGTGCGCGGAGTTGCTGGGATTTTGTAACGGTAATTTCAGGGCGTATTGAATGGCGTAATTGCCGTGGGCTTCATAGGCGGTATCGGGATAGCGGGCGATCATTTCGGCAGTTTGATTTTGCCCGGTGCTGAGTCGCCCCCCTCGCAGCAGGCTAAGTCCGAAAGAAATGTAGTTGCCAGGATCGGGAATGCTCAGACGCCCCCCTCCCGAACTATCGGTAAGGGTGCCGCGCCATTGGGACCCGCGGGCAATGCCGCCAACGCGACCGTAAATAATGCCGCCGGGCTTATCGGGAGGGGTAGGGGGGCGATCGCGAGGGGCTGACAATTCACCGGTCACCAATAAATTTCGCCACTGATCCAAGGTGGGCGCTTGTTCACTGCCATTGGTATCCACGGAGGCAAACTCTGCCAGGCTAGCCACATACACCGGTCCGGTACTGCGCAGCCGCAAAAAGGTGGATCGTCCGTTAATAGGCGGATCGAGGGTGGCGATGGGAATGGGCAAATTCAGCAGCATGCGAAATTCACCGGGGGGAATTTCAACGCTTGCCGGCAAGTTTTCCTGGCGTTTTCCCCGCAATACCATATCCATCGCCCGGCTGCCCGGTCCCGAATACACCGTGCTGTCTGGGTTAGGGGCGATCGCCGGCAGTTCAATAAACGGCGCATCGGGCTGGCTAAGATAGCTAGCCCCCTGGAGGGTGTAAACCGTGACCGGGGAATCGCCAGGATTTTTGACAATAATGCCCAAATATAAAGTGCGCAGGCGATCCGGGTCATCCTCTGGCAGGGTGGCTTTAGCGATGTGATGGGCAAACAGGTCGAAGCGATCGCCCAAGGGCGTATTCAAATGGGCCGCGGGGAACTCCATACCGTCGGGGGGAAACGCTGATAGCAAGATCCCCGGCGACAGCACCAGTTCCGGGCTATTGCTATTAAACGTCAGCACGTTATCCAAGCCACCGGGCAAGGGCAAAATCGGCTGCACCCGATATTGTTCCTGGGGTTCTGGCGGGTTCGGAGGAGAGCCCGAGGTTTGGGCGATCGCCCCCAGGGGAATTTGCGCCATCATCACTGCCAAGGCCAAAGATTTCCACAATTTCATAAGCCACACCACCGGAATAGATTTAAGGCTCAACTAAAGGCTGAATATAGTCCAACAGCTCAGGGAGATCAGTGCTAATCACCTTCCAAATTTCATCAAGATCAACGGAATCGTAATCGTGAGCCACAAGATTTCGCATTCCAATGATTTCTTTCCATGGAACAGAAGGGTGTTGTTGGCGAAAATTTTGAGATAAGCGTTTAGCAGCCTCGCCAATAATCATAATGCGCCGAAAGATAGCATCTTGTTTTTCGACGTTGATTTCTAGCCCATTGCGATCGCTATTTTCCGTGTACTGATTAATCAGCTCAATGGCGTTCACCATATCAATCAGACAATTTTGATCGCGACACATAGATGACTTTGGCAGAGTTTAAAATGGCGTCTCGGCGGCGATGGTTGCGGCTACGCTGGAGCCCGTTTTTGCTAATTAAGTCCACCTTGCGACTAAACGCTTGCTCAAACATATGCTTAAGCTGGACTGCTTCAATCAGTCCTCGCTGGGAATCAGAAAAGTAGGTAACCAGCAGGTCAATATCGCTATCAGCACGAAAATCACTGCGAAGGACGGAGCCAAACAAGGCAAGCTCGGCCACATGGGCAGTTTCGCACAGGTGGTTAAGGGAGTTGCGGGTGATATTTAGCCGTTTCCACAGGCGATCACTATTAACTGTGCTGGAAAGTTGAGACGACATGGGGACGCTGAAGCCCAATAAATTCGATATTGCAGCGGATGCCCCAATTGTAGTGGTTTAAGTTTCGGCGATCCGTGACGCACTGTTCAGAACGTTTCGAAAACATGCTTGATTCACCAGCATCCTAAACATCCTACTTAATGGGGAATTTACATCAGGTTCTGGACGCTGCCCAGGCAAGCTTGGTTCGTCCAGAAGCATTGCCGCCTAGGCAAAGGGCGAGGGTTGGAACATAATGTAATGCGTACAATGTCTAATAAAGTACGCTGTAGCGGGTTGTCTTGTTTAATCGCCTCAGCTAATCACGGTATTTTCCGTTCCATCATTACTTTCTATGCCTGACGCTTTGACGCCAGCTTTTGAAACTGGATTTACGCTTTTCCTGAGCCTTTTGGTGGAAGCGCTGCCCTTTTTGTTGATCGGGGTGCTTTTTTCCAGTGCTCTGTTTTTGTTTACTGATGAAAAAAAGCTGCTTGCGATCGCCCCAAAAAACGCAGTATTAGCAGCATTAATGGGCAGCGCCATGGGATTTTTATTTCCCGTGTGCGAATGCGGCAACGTGCCGGTGGCGCGGCGGCTCTTATCCCAGGGAATTCCCACCCCATTGGCGGTGGGCTTTTTATTGGCTGCTCCCACCATTAACCCCATTGTTATTTGGTCCACTTGGACGGCGTTTCAAGACCGCCCGGAGCTGGTGGTGATGCGGGTTTTAGTGTCCCTATTTATCGCCACCACTATCGGCTGGGTATTTGGGCAACAGGAAGATTTGCGGCCGCTGCTAAATAAAAATTTGGCCCGATCAATGCTGACTCCAATAGCAGCCCAACAGCCCACGGGAATTCAATTGGCAGCCCAAGAACGGTTACTGCGATCAGGCACCTATTGGCTTGGTGATAATCAAAATCAGCCTTTGGAAGGGTCCCTAGGATCCTTGCAAGCGGCCATGGCGGTGCCCATGAACAAGCCGCCAATTCCCTGGGGCGATCGCCTGCAATTATTCCTAGACAATGTGGTGCGAGAGCTACGGGAATTGGGAGGCGTGTTGGTGTTTGGTAGCGCCGTTGCCGCCATTATTCAAACGGTAATTCCTCGGGAACTGGTCTTGGGTATCGGTCAGGGCGCGGTCAGCTCCATCATCACCATGATGGTCCTCGCCGCCGCCATTTCCATTTGCTCCACCGTGGACGCTTTTTTCGCCCTGTCTTTTTCCGGCACGTTCACCAGCGGTTCCCTGCTGGCATTTCTAACCTTTGGACCGATGATCGACCTGAAGGCAGTGGGGCTAATGCTCTCCATTTTCCGCCCCAAAGGCGTGTTTTATCTCTTTGCGATCGCCGGTTCCATGACCTTCCTGTGCGCATTATTTGTGAACTATCAACTGGGGTGGTGATGGGGCGAATTGTTTCTGTGCTGAGATTTATTGGTGCGGCTTTAGGGCTGTGGTTAGCGTTGACAGCGGGGGCGATCGCAGGAAACCTGGGCGATCGCGTGGGCACCTTTCCTGAATGGACTGGACCGCCGCCCACCCGCCCGGCCGTGGGAGATTTGGAATACCCCCAGTGGATGGCGGGGCACTGGCAAATTCGTAGCACCCTGATGGATTTAAAGGCTCCGTTGGCACCGGAAATTGTGACGCCGGGCTTTGAAGGCAACCGGGAGCTGGTGGACCAGCCTATTGAATTTGCCGTAAAATTTGTCCCCCGTCAGTCCCTGCCCGCCCTAGGGCTGTTGGGAAAAGGGGCCACGCGACGGGCCAATACGCTGACCATTGTGGGCGATCGCGCCTATAACGGTCAGCAAATCACCGAGGCCTATTTAGGACCGGGATTTGTGAAAAACGTGGAGGCGGATCCGGCGAGCCCCAACGAACAGGTGGTGACCTTGACGGGGAATCGCCAATTGGTGTCTAACGTGGTGGAGCGAGCCAGTGAATCTCCTACCGCCGATGATTTTATTGCCACCGAAGTGGTGCAGCAAACTTTCCAAAGCCCCGGCGAAAATCCGGTTTACCTCAACACGGTGGAAACCACTAGCGTTTACCACTACCACCCCAACGATACTTATCCCATCACTGCCGACCAATATTCCGCCATTTACCTGTCCCCCCGCGACGCCAGCTATGCGATCGCCAAAAAGCAACCTGTCGCCCTATACCACTACCAGTTAACCTTTACGGCGATCGCCCCGTAGGTCCGTCAGAATTAGCGCTGGAACCCACAAGAGTCCCGGTCAATTGTTAAGCTGTTCTGCAAACCTCCATTGCGCGATCGCTAAACCATGCCTCCATCCTCTCGGAATTCCGCCCAGGCTAACTTGCCCCAATTCAACGGCAAGACGGACGGCGATCGCAACACTATCCGTATCCGAGGAGCCCGGCAACACAACCTAAAAAATATCGACCTGGAAATTCCCAGGGATCAGCTAATTGTATTTACGGGGGTGTCCGGCTCGGGCAAATCCTCTTTGGCATTCGACACAATTTTTGCCGAAGGTCAGCGCCGCTACGTGGAATCCCTCAGCGCCTATGCGCGCCAATTTTTGGGGCAGGTGGATACGCCCGATGTGGATGCGATCGAAGGGTTAAGCCCCGCCATTTCCATCGACCAAAAATCCACCTCCCATAACCCCCGCTCCACCGTCGGTACCGTCACCGAAATCTACGACTATCTGCGACTGCTATACGGTCGAGCCGGCGAACCCCACTGCCCCCAGTGCGCTCGCCCCATCGCCCCCCAAAGCATCGATGAAATGTGCGATCGCATTATGGAAATGCCCGACCGCACTCGCATTCAAATCCTGGCTCCCGTGGTGCGCGGCAAACGGGGCACCCATAAAAAGCTATTGTCCAGCTTAGTGTCCGAAGGCTTTGCCCGGGTGCGAATCAATGGGGAAATGTATGACCTCAGTGACTCCATTGATCTGCCCAAAAACAAAAATCACGACATTGAAATCGTCATCGACCGATTAATTAAAAAGGACGATATTCAAGAGCGCTTAGTTGACTCTTTGCAAACCTGTTTAAAGCATGCGGAAGGCATCGCCGTTATTGATTTTATTGAAAAAAAATCAACCGAAACCCAAGACAATTCGGCGAATTCAGACAGATCAAAGAACAGTTCAAACTCAGACTCAAAGGTAGACCCAAAAGCAGAGAAAAACGACGAATCAGCTCCAAAGCAACTGGTCTTTTCTGAGAATTTTGCCTGCCCCGAACATGGGGCAGTTATGGAAGAATTATCCCCACGATTATTTTCCTTCAATTCCCCCTACGGTGCCTGTCCTAACTGCCACGGTTTAGGTTTTTTAAAACACTTTTCGCCAGATTTAGTCATTCCCGATCCCAAGCTGCCGGTGTATGCAGCGATCGCCCCTTGGTCCGACAAAGATAATAGTTACTATTTATCCCTCTTGCACAGCGTTGGGCAAGCCTACGGCTTTGAAATTCAAACTCCCTGGAGCGCCTTAACGGATAAACAACGAGATATTTTGATGAACGGTAGCGGCGAAGAAAAAATATGGATTGAAACTGATTCTCGTTATCGAGAACGTCGCGGATATGAGCGTGCCTTTGACGGAATTCTAGGTATTTTAGATCGCCAATATCGAGATACCACATCGGAACAATATAAGCAAAAATTAGAAGCCTATCAGGTAGATTACCCCTGCGAGGTTTGCTCCGGAAAACGACTGCGTCCGGAAGCTTTATCCGTCAGAATGGGTCCCTATAGCATTACCGATTTAACCTCAGCATCGGTCGCCGATTGTTTGGGTAAGGTACGCCATTTAACGGGACACGGGGATGGTAGTAAAGCTAGCCCCACGGTAGAAGAAAACGGTACCAACGGCGTAAGGGCGATCGCCCAGGGACAACAGCCCAGAAGCGCTGCCCAACTAACGGCCGACCTGCAAAACCCTCAAAGCTTACTGTCATCAAGGCAGCAACAAATTGGACATTTGGCGTTGCAAGAAATCGAATCCCGGCTGCAATTTTTAATGGACGTGGGGCTGGATTATTTAACCTTAGATCGCCCCGCCGCCACCCTGTCCGGCGGAGAAGCCCAGCGCATCCGGCTGGCAACTCAAATTGGGGCTGGTTTAACCGGAGTTTTATATGTTTTGGACGAGCCCAGCATTGGACTTCACCAGCGGGATAATGATCGCCTTTTAACGACCCTGACCAAGCTGCGAGACTTAGGCAATACCTTAATCGTGGTGGAGCATGACGAGGACACTATTCGCGCCGCAGATTATTTAGTTGATATTGGTCCTGGCGCGGGCATTCACGGGGGCAATATTGTTTCTATTGGCGATTTAGACAATTTACTCAATGCTGAAGAGTCTTTAACTGGCGCTTATTTATCCGGGCGCTCGGCGATCGCCACCCCCGCAGAACGTCGCCCCGGTAAAAAGTTTGGAATTCGTCTAATTGACGCTTACCGTAATAACTTAAATAACGTCGACGTGGAAATTCCCCTGGGAAAATTTGTGTGCGTAACGGGCGTTTCCGGCTCTGGAAAATCTACCCTAATTAACGAATTGCTCTATCCAGCTTTGCAGCACCATTTAGGATATAAAGTGCCATTTCCTAAGGAGCTATGTGATATTAAAGGGCTGGTTCATATTGATAAGGCGATCATTATTGATCAGTCTCCCATTGGGCGCACTCCTCGATCTAATCCTGCCACTTACACCGGTGCTTTTGATGCTATTCGCGATATTTTCACCAAAACAATTGAGGCAAAAGCACGGGGTTATAAAGCCGGACGATTCTCTTTTAATGTGAAAGGGGGGCGCTGCGAAGCGGGCGGTGGACAGGGCGTTAACGTTATTGAAATGAACTTTTTGCCCGACGTTTACGTGCAGTGTGATGTGTGCAAAGGGGCACGGTATAACCGGGAAACGTTGCAGGTTAAATACAAGGGCTATTCCATTGCGGACATTTTAGATATGCCCGTGGCGGAGGCGGTGGGGGTATTTGAAAATATTCCCAAGGCAGAGGCGCGGTTGCAAACTTTGGTGGACGTGGGATTGGGCTATATCAAGTTGGGGCAGACCGCACCCACCCTGTCCGGCGGCGAGGCTCAGCGGGTGAAGTTAGCCACGGAGCTGTCCAAGCGAGCCACGGGTAAAACTATTTATTTAATTGACGAACCCACCACCGGCTTGTCGTTTTTCGACGTTCACAAGTTGCTTGATGTGGTGCAGCGGCTGGTGGATAAGGGCAATACGGTGTTGGCGATCGAGCACAATTTAGACTTTATTCGCTGTGCTGATTGGATTATTGATTTGGGACCGGAAGGGGGTGATCGCGGCGGAGAAATTATCATCACCGGCACTCCCGAAGAGGTAGCCCAGCATCCCACCTCCTACACCGGTCACTATCTAAAAACGGCTTTAAAACAGCATCCTAAACAGTCACCCACTGAGCCGAAAGAAGCTGGCAAAAAGGGCATATCTACTCGAAAAAAAGCGATTAGGAAATAATCCTTTGGTGCGTTTTCACGTGCTCCAAGGCTATTAGAAAACGTTTAGCGAATTTATAAGATTCAGGGCCCCCGACGAGAGTTGAACTCGTGACCTCACCCTTACCAAGGGTGCGCTCTACCACTGAGCTACGGGGGCATTTTTCTAGTATCGCCCTATGGCAACTAGCAAAGGCGTGAACAATGGGCCGGGTTGGATTCGAACCAACGTAGACGTAGTCAGCGGATTTACAGTCCGCCCCCATTAACCACTCGGGCACCGACCCACGGCGTCCACGGGACACAACAATAGCATACTGTTTAACCCTGTCAAAGGATTTTTTAGAAAATCCGGAAAATTGCCGTGTCCCTGTGATTCCGCCCCTTTGCAACGGATTTATCGTCCAAAATCTACGCTGCTCGCGATCGCCCCGGTCGGTCACTTTCGTCGTAAATTTCACCCACCAGCTCCTCCAAAATATCCTCCAACGTCAGCAGCCCATCCGTGCCCCCATACTCATCCACAACGATCGCAATATGCAGCCGGTCCTTCAGCATTTCCTTTAGCAGATCCGCCAGCCGCTTCGTATCCGGCACATAGGTGGGTGGCTCCATCACCGTAGTGACTAGATCCTGCTCGCGATTTTCTCCCGCCTGTTGCGATCGCCGCAGCACCTGCAACACCCGCTTAAGTCGCACAATGCCCACAATGCTATCTTTCGACTCCTCCTGCACCGGCACACGAGAATAGCCCGTATCCAAACACAAATTAACCGCCGCTTCTAGGGTTGCCTCGTGGGGGATCGTTTGCATTTCAATGCGCGGTTTGACCACCTCCTTTGCCTGCAGCCGGTCTAACATTAACGCCTTATTAATTAACTGTCGCCGATTAAAATCAAGCTTTCCTTTGCCCCCAAGAATATCAATCATTAATTGCAAATCTTTGACCGTTTCTGTGGGTTGAGTTTGATTGCGACTCACTAATCGAATCGCCGTTTGGGCAATCCCTTCAAACAGACGAACAATACCAAGAGCGTCTAATAGATTTGACAGTAAATAAACGGGGCGAACGATCACCTTAAAAATTGGAATTGTATTCGTGACGGCAATAGATTTCGGTGTGATTTCTCCAAAAATCAACACTAAAAACGTAATGGCACCGGTGGCAATTCCAACGCCAAATCCCGATTCTCCCAACCACACCACAAAAATATAGCTCGTTAAAATAGCGGCAAAATTATTAATTAAATTATTGCCCACCAAAAGGGTAGTGATAAATCGGGTGCGTTTTTCTAGCACTAGGGAAAAAATCCGATCTGGATCCCCCTGTTCGCGAATCAGCGATCGCAGTTTAAAATTATCCAGGGCAGTAATCGCCGTTTCAGACCCCGAAAATACCGCCGATAACACCAACAAAATTGCCAACGCCGACACATCAACCCAAACGCTGCCCAACATAGGCTGAGCCGACGCCAATACACTCGATCCAAAAAGCACCAAACCAGGAGGAACCATAGTTAAAGCCAGGCATCATTCCAACTTAATTGGTCCCACTTTAGAACGCCGACCCCGGTTGTTTTAAAAATTCTTCTTCAGCGGCCGTATTTTCTCGCCCCAAAATGACGTTTCGATGGGGAAATCGCCCAAATTTCTCAATTACCTCATAATGTTTCTGGGCGTAGGTCACAAAGCTGCCACACTCGGGGTCGCCTTCTAACGTTTTAAACAGGCGCAGTGATTCTAGTTGATCAGCGATCGCCTCACTGTGCTCAAAAGGTAAGTAGAAAAACACCCGCTGAACCGGCAATAAATTCTGATCAAATTGACGGGCGATCGCCTCTCGAGCAATTTCTAAAGCTTTACTATCTTGGGCAAAAGCCTCGGGCTGGCGTCGAAAAAGATTGCGAGAAAACTGGTCTAAAATAACCACTAATGCCAAACAAGATAAAGGTTTATCTCGCCAATGGTCCAGTTTCCCCACAGACGCCTGATTTAGCACTGGACCAAAATTTTGCTTAATTTCCGCATCGAAAGTGGAATCTTTAATAAACCACTCTTTTCGCGCCTTCCCATAAATCTCAGAATCAGATTCATCAAACCAAAAATCAAGCACGTCCTGATAAGCCATGGGCTAATAAATCTGCTTGAACTCAGCTCAAATTCAAGTCTATCTTAACTGCTTACAAATAATACAGTCTCATTAAGTGGATGTCTGAAAAGTCTGATCGGACACTTCAAACTGGTTCTGAATGCTGTGATGAAAGAGCGCAAACACGCATTCTTTCGTTGCAGCCTACGACAAGATGAGTCGTGCTTGAGACTTTTCAGACATCCTCTAAGATGCTATTGAATAAAAACACTATTCAATAAAAACGTCTGAATAAAAACGCTATTCAAGACGCTTTTCTTGATTCGATCTCAACGATTTTTAAACTCGGAAACAACTCCAAAATTCTTTGCACAAGCTCTTCAATTAGCTGTTGACCGTCAGAAGTCGGCAACGTGGCTCCCGAAAATTGGCCGCCGTTTACAGTGGCAAATTTCCACTGTTGAGTTCCATCAAAACCATAGCCAGAAAACTCCACTTCCACTGCGGTTTCGTATCCCCCAAAATCCCCCTGGAGATGCCCCACTGATACTGGAGAAGCCACGTCCACGTAAGGCACAGTCACTTGCAGCAACATACAGCGACACTGTAGCTTCTGGGAAACTCGAGGAAGATTAACGGACAAATCAATAGAGTGTCGATCTTCAAAGCGCAGGGTTAGGTCGTTTTCAACCCACGGACTAAAGTCAATTTGTGCATAGGGTATCTGCGATCGCAGCAAACTAGCAATTGCGGCAATCTTACTGGCGATCGCAATACTGGTGGACTTCTTAACAGCATTCATGGCGTTAAAGCAGCAACAAAAAATAAACGAAGGGAGAAAGGATCAATCGAGACTGCTGCTGCATCCGGACTCCTAAGCAATCCTGCGGAGTTCGCTGCTTGCAATAGTCTTACTGCTCTCTTGAAATACAGCATCGATAAAATCGAGACTTTTCAATATTTAGAACCTGGGACCCTAAATTCAAATTATTTGATTTTGAATTTTCGATGCGGTTCAGGAAAACGGGCTTCCATAAAAAACTTAACAAAAATATCTGTCATTAGAGCAGTGTGGCATATGGGTACCCATATCAGCGGCTCGGACTATTGCTATGGACGCTGAAACCGCTGAGAAAGCCTGAACCTACAGCATGCAGTGTGTTGTTTAAAGCTCCAATGTTGAGAAGTGTAGACTTATTGACTATTACTTGCAATAATTTTGACGAGAACATTTCCTATTAAAGAGGGCATTGATAGTGAGTCAATATACTCAAGAGCTTAAGACCACCGCTCAGGCTATGGTGGCTCCCGGCAAGGGAATCCTGGCAATGGATGAGAGCAACGGTACCTGTAATAAGCGCTTTGAGGCGCTGGGAATTCCTGCCACTGAAGACCGCCGCCGAGCCTATCGCGAGCTGATTTTGACCACTCCAGATTTAAGCAAGTACGTCAGCGGTGCGATTTTATACGATGAGACCATTCGTCAGTCCACGGCGGACGGCGTGCCCTTCACCAAGGCAATGAAGGATCGCGGCATCATTATTGGAATTAAAGTTGATACGGGCGCTAAGGATTTGACCGGTTGTCCCGACGAGAAAATTACTGAAGGTTTAGACGGGCTGCGCGATCGCATCGCCGAGTACTACAAAATGGGTGCCCGCTTTGCTAAGTGGCGCGCAGTCATCACCATTGGCAAAGATATTCCCAGCGACACCTGCATCGAAGGCAATGCCCACGCCTTGGCTCGCTACGCGGCCCTGTGCCAAGAAGGAGGGTTGGTTCCCATTGTTGAGCCCGAAGTGTTGATCGACCACGACCACTGCATCAATTCTTGCTACAGCGTCACTGATCGCACCCTACAGGCAGTTTTCAAGCAGCTACGCCTAAACAAGGTGGACTTCGAAGGCATGATCCTGAAGCCCAGTATGGTGATCACCGGTAAGAACAACCCCGATGGTCAAGCCAGCGTTGACGAGGTAGCAGAGATGACCATCAAGTGCCTACGCAGCAACGTGCCCAGCACGGTTCCCGGCATCGCCTTCCTATCCGGTGGTCAGAGCAAGGAAGATTCCTCTGCTCACTTGAATGCCATGAACGCTAAGTTCGGCAGCCAGTGCCCCTGGAGCGTTACCTTCTCCTACGCTCGCGCCATTCAACAGCCCGCTTTGGACTACTGGAAAGGCGAGGAAGCCAACGTGGCTGAAGCTCAAAAGCGTTTGCTACGCCGCGCCGAGCTCAACAGCGCCGCTAGCATTGGTAAGTACACTGCTGATATGGAAAAGGCAGCTCCTGAGTTGGCCGGTGCCGCTAGCTAGGACTCACAATTTCAAGGTTATTGAATGATGTGAAAACATGAAATAGCTACGAAATTATCGTGCGACTACTTTAATGCTCTCCTCCGCTGGGAGGCTTTTGGGGAATCTTTATGGGAGCTAACCATGGAGATTCCTCTTTATTATTTTGGCGACATTTCTGAGCAGCGGCTAAACTACGGCATTTTGCCAATAAGAATTCCCAACCCCAAAAATAAGCCGCTCCAAAAGTGCAAGTTCACTGCAATAAATTTGCTACTTTTAACCAGTTCCGGCTGATCATGGTTCTCTAAAACATGACGACAAAGTTTGATTGCTGACGGAATGCTAATTAAACAAAGGAGGGCTGTGATGGGTAAGATTCTAGCGATCGCCCCCCCAAGCATCACAACAAAAGCCAGGGCACATCCCGCGGTCAAAACGTAAGCAGATCGCTGGGTTCCCAAGCGAGCCACGGGCGACGCTTTACCGGCCGCCAAATCATCTTCCACCTGATGAAAATGGGAACAGAACAAAATCAAACTGGTGGTAATACCGATAAAAATAGCTCCTAGCCAGTTAGGATTACTTAGACGAAACGCTTCCATCGTGGGCGCTTGGCTGTAATAAGCAGCGCTCAATGTTAAGGGACCAAAGGTTAGGAAACAGATAGGTTCCCCTAATCCTAAATAGCCGAAACGAAACGGCGGTCCCTGATAGGTATAGCCGAGAAAAGTTGCCAGAAATATTAGTCCTAAAACCGTGACGTCTTGCTGTAGGAATGAGATAGTTGCGATCGCCCCAATTCCCAACAATAAAAACAGGTTAGAAATCCAAAATATTAAACTGCTATTGCCCGTTAAATTCACCACAGAATGGGCTTTATTAACGTCAATCCCCGTATTCGCATCAAACAGATCATTGGTTAAATTTAGCCAGGCGATTATGGTGATCGCCCCCACCAAAAACAACCCTAGATTTAAGCCATTGATCTGGGCGGTCTCGTACGCCGCCACCGCGCTGCCCACAAAAATTGGAATCACCGCCACCGTATACATGGGCAGCTTAATGGCCGCCTTCCAGAGCTCCTGGCGAGAAGGCTTGGCTTCTAAAGGTCCTTTGGTAAAGGTCTCAGAGGGGGCACCAGCGGAAATTGACGGCTCAACGTGGGAGTCAGACGTAATAGGCATTATTGGGCGAACTATCGTAAAAGTTGCTGAGAAAAATCCTGTGAACAATTAACAGGGTTTTAATTATAGAATTTTAGCGATTGCAACGAAACGTAAGTATGGGATTCTTATATCGGTTGCAGTCATTTTTTACCGCCCCTATTTCAGTTATTTTATGGTTAGCATTTTATAAGTCTGCTTTGTTAACCCACTCAGAAAAGAAATGGGTCCAGTTATTTAAAAACGATAAAAATCAACGAGAAAGTAGTCGAATGTTCTCGCAACTATATTTAAGCAAAAGTAGACTAAACACCCTACGCATTACTTTGTAAATAGCCCTTGAAATCACCTAATTAACAGGTTTAGGATTCCCCTGAGATTCATTTTTAAGTGCGTTTTTGAGTACGTTAAAAAATACGCTAGAAACCGCCTGTTTAGGAGCGCTTGAAGACGAACTCTCTGAAAGCAAAACTAACGGCATTTCTGCAATTTTGAATCTGGCTAGGGGCGTCGGATCGCCACCATCGAGCGATCCAGGCTGAGAAGCACCCTTAGAACCTGACCCGGTTCACACCGGCGGAGGGAAGCTGTTTTTTGAGGTTTAAATGAATATGTTGCGTACCGACTGGGTTGCCAAGCGACGGGGACAGGCGAATGTGTCCCAAATGTTTTACGCCCGCCAGGGGCTACTAACGGAGGAAATGCACTACGTGGCGCAGCGGGAACGGCTTCCCGTAGAGCTTGTGCGCAGTGAAATCGCCCGGGGACGGTTGATTATTCCCGCCAATGTGAATCACGAAAATTTGGAGCCCATGGCGATCGGAGTGGCGTCCAAATGCAAGGTCAATGCCAATATTGGCGCGTCGCCGAACTCGTCTGATATGACCGAAGAGATAGCCAAGCTTCAGCTGGCGGTGAAGTATGGTGCCGATACAATCATGGACCTGTCCACCGGCGGCGGTAATTTGGACGAAATCCGCACGGCGATTATTGGCGAATCCCCAGTGCCCATCGGTACGGTGCCCATTTATCAGGCTTTGGAAAGCGTCCATGGCAAAATTGAGAACCTGACGGCAGAGCATTTTCTGGATGTGATCGAAAAGCATGCCCAGCAAGGGGTGGACTATATGACCATCCACGCGGGCTTGCTGATGGAGTATCTGCCGTTGGTGAAGGGTCGCATTACGGGCATTGTGTCTCGCGGCGGCGGCATTATTGCCAGGTGGATGCTGCACCATCACAAGCAGAATCCCCTGTATACCCATTTTGATGACATTATCGAGATTTTCAAAAAGTACGATGTGTCCTTTAGCTTGGGCGACTCCCTGCGTCCTGGCTGCACCCACGATGCGTCTGATGAAGCTCAGTTGTCGGAGCTAAAAACCTTGGGTGAGCTAACCCGCCGCGCCTGGGAGCACGATGTGCAGGTGATGGTAGAGGGTCCCGGTCATGTGCCTTTGGACCAAATTGAGTTCAATGTGAAGAAGCAGATGGAGGAGTGTTCTGAGGCTCCGTTCTATGTGCTGGGACCGCTGGTGACGGATATTGCGCCGGGGTATGACCATATCACCAGTGCGATCGGTGCGGCGGTGGCGGGCTGGCATGGCACGGCGATGTTGTGTTATGTGACGCCGAAGGAGCATTTGGGCTTGCCGAATGCGGAGGATGTGCGCAATGGCTTGATTGCTTACAAGATTGCGGCACATGCGGCGGATATTGCTCGCCATCGACCGGGAGTGCGTGATCGCGACGATGAGCTATCGAAGGCGCGGTACGAGTTCGACTGGAACCGACAATTTGAGCTGTCTTTAGATCCAGAGCGAGCGAAAGAGTACCACGATGAAACCCTGCCGGCGGATATTTTCAAGACCGCTGAGTTTTGCTCCATGTGTGGTCCCAAGTTCTGCCCCATGCAGACCAAGATCGACGACGAGCAGCTAACCGAGCTAGAGAAATTCCTCGAGAGTGAGGCGGCGAAGAAGAGCCTGGCCCACGTGCGAGGCTAACCGCAAAAAGCTCCCCTTAATAAGGGGGGATCTTTCAAACTTTAAGCTGGAAGCCAAAGATTTCAGTGAAAGGCAAAATTGCTAGGATCCCCCCTCATGCCAATTCTTCAAAACAGAAAGACATTGAATACCTAATAAAACTGGCTTTCAAAGGTATTTTACGTCGCTTTAATTTAGAGAATTGTTATCAGTCCCCCCTTATTAAAGGGGGCTTTTTTTAAGCGCGCCCCATTTCTTGGGCTTCGAAGAGCAACGGATTGATTTCAAACCAGGATTCGTCGTTTTCGATATATTCAAAAACAAAGCGGTTTTGGATGAGGCGATCGTAGTTTTCCTCATCATTCACTTGATGGGTGTTGTGCACATGACGTAATAGGGTCCACTCATCCTCATTAAGAGCTCGCTTACGTTTATTTTGTTTCGCCCGAATCACCTTTTCCAGCGCCGATCGCCCCAACGGCAAGGTCATTTCCTCATTCAGCCATTCATTCAGTAACGCCAACAATTCCCTAGGATGCCCGCCGCTTACCGCACACAGGCGATCCAGACTATCCGGTTCCGCTACGATTTGGGCGATCGCCCCATCCCAAGTCGCCTGATCGACCGCATCCCCAAACCCTGGAAATGCCCGCCGCAAAATTAACAGCTTCAACTGGCGCATCCCTTCATCGTGAATGCGCCCGTCTCGATAGCGCACCGGCACCATGGGTAACACCTCCGCATCGCGCCCGCCAAATACCTGGCTCAGCTGGTTGCTGCTATCCACAAAAAGCAGCCGCAAGGGCATGGTGAATACCATATGACAATTGAGCTGGGACAGGGATCGCCCCCGATCAATAAACAAATATTCCTGCTGATTACGCCCGGTGGACATGGCTAAATTGTCCATTTTTTCCAAATTATCCGCCACTACCACCAAGCCCTTTTTCCCATTTGCCTGCAGCTTGGCGATCGCCGGTTCAATCAGCTCCTCATTAATCGCCGTCAATAAGTCCCCCGTGCGCGTCCCCAGGCACTGGCGAAGCTGCTCCCGCAGACGGGGGCTGTGGCGCACCTGCAACATGAGCTCTGCCACCATCAAATTAATGGACACTTTGCCCTGGTCGTCCGCCCCCACTTGGGGACCCTTCAACGGGCCGAATTTCGCGCCCTTTATATCAATTTCCGTTGTTAGAATCTGTTTCGCATCATCAATGAGCCGTCGAAATCCTTTAGGTTCATCCAGTTCCAGAGCATCCAGCGTATCCCCCAACTGCCGGGCGATGGACAGCAACACATCCCCCACATCCACGTCGCCCATATCCAAATCCTTATCAACGGAGAAGTACCCCACCTGGAACCCCTCCTCCCTCAGTCGCTCCACCAATTGCTGGAGCTCCGTGGACTTGCCGCAGCCCACGTGACCGGTAAACAGGGTGCAGGTGGGGCGATCGCCATAGAGACAAATGCGATTAAACATTTTGCGAATCACCGCACCGCCGCGCACCGCCGCAAAATCCACGTACCACTGGGCCTGTAGCTCATCAGACAAATCCAGCCCCGTTTGCCCTGGCTCCGTAGACAAATAAAACTTGCGAAAATCAATTCCCTCAGCCGCCATAAGTGATAATCATGAGCCCCATAAATGTCGTTATCCAGACTCCGTCACTGTAGCTAATCTATTCGGCTCTGGAGGTTTCTTTAAGTGTTTATATCGTCGGGAAAAATTGGCAGCGTCAATGTAAACGTGGTGCCAACATCAGGCGTAGAGGCAAAAGAAATGGACCCTTGCTGCTTCTCTTGAACAAATTGATGGGCGATCGACAACCCCAGCCCCGTGCCCTTACCCGCCGGTTTCGTGGTGAAAAACGACTCAAACAATAGCTTTTTGATTTTTTCAGGAATACCGGGACCATTATCGTGAATGGTAATTTCGATGTGGTCCCCCGTTGTAATTTTGGTGCCAATAGTAATTAACAGCTCCTCAGAGGAGGTTAAATCGTTTGGTCCCCTTAGGCTTGCATATTCATCCAAGGCATCCACTGCGTTGCCGATTAAATTCATAAACACTTGGTTCATCGGTCCCGGATAACAGGGAATCAAAGGAATATCTCCGTAGCTCCGCTTAACGTCAATGGAGCTGCGGTAGCTATTACCCTTAAGGCGGTGGTTCAAAATCAGAACCGCACTGTCTAGCAGCTCATGAACGTCCGTGCTTTGGCGATCGCGATCATCACTGCGCACAAAATTACGAAGCGCCAGGGCAATATCCCGCATCCGCTCTGCCCCAAAGCGCACTGATCCCAACGTTTTAGGCAGGTCTTCAATTAAAAAATCTAGCTCAATCGCTTCAATTTCCTCTGAAACCACAGCACTAGGATTAGGGTATTCAGATCGATATAAATCAACAAGACCTTTTAGGTCATCCACATATTGATTGATATGAATTAAATTGCCAAGAATAAAGCCGATGGGATTGTTAATATCATGGGCTACGCCGGCCAAAAGTTCTCCCAGGGACGACAGCTTATCAGACTGCATAAGCTGAGATTGGGCTTCTTTTAAAGAGGTAATAGCTGCCTCTAACTGTTGATCTTTACGGGTCAATGCAGCCTGGGCTTCAGCAAGGGCAATCGCCAATTCTTCGGGCGATCGCGCCTCTGAAGAAGAAGGCGATCGTCGTCCTTGCGGGTCAGAAGTAGGTCCACCAAGGGAATCATTGACCATGACAAATCGCTGAAAATCTGGAGAAAGGGTCAATTGCTGATACCAACAATCTACTGGATTTAGAAGGGGAGTCCACAGGCTATTAAGAGATAAAACGCGCCACGGCGAATTCGCATCAGTTTCGCAATATTGCGCTTCGAATCACTAGGAGCTGTCATCAATTGAATCCCTAAGTCAAGAGCCGTAAGGGTTTTAGCCCCTAGCCTTGTTTATTTTTAAAGGGCGCGTACTCCCCACTGTATAAGGCTTCTGGTGATTAATTGATGACACGCCCTAGAAACTGAGTCATAGACTGTGGAGGGACTTTATATGGTGCCTTGAGTATAAGGTGATGAACTAAAGGTAGTGCCAGAGACGAACTTGAATAGAATTCAGACCGATTGAGTCATGCTTGATCTATCCTCTATAGCTATCGAACCAAATAAGCGTTATGACCAGTGTGATTGCGATCGCAAGAAAGATTGATTAAACCCAACAATCAAACTTGCTTTATTGTGCGACTAGATCAATTCAAATTTTCTTGACATTTGCCTGGATCTTACTTAATGCGCCCACTACCAACCTTGTCATTCTTTGGTGGGATCAGGGCATAATTTCCCTGGGCACACCCTTGATATTTCAAATAGTTTCAGGGGGATCAGCAAGGCTGCGACCGTTGGCGATCGGCACACACGTTTAAAAAGCCAGTTACGCCCTACAAATAGATTGCTGTCGTCCTGATTAACGACTTACTGCAAGCTTTATCTCCATTTCCCCCTATGTCTCTTCCTGAATTGCCCAATATTTCTACCGCCGATACTGATCCAAGCGAGTTGGACAATGACCCTAAGTTGACGCCAGAGGAGCGGGAAAGGCTAGCAAAAATCCGTGCGCAATTTGATCGAGCGCCCTATCCTCGAAGCTCTCTAGACGCCAAACCCCTTTCTCTGACGTTATATAAGCATTGTTTGGTAACAGCATATTACCGGCGATATCAGAAGCTGGTTGACACTGAGGGAAAGCGAATCCTAGATGTGGGTTGCGGCAGTGGGTTTGGGATGTTGGCTTTAGCGTTGGCGAATCCGGGTGCGACCTTGTTGGGAGTTGATTTATCTCCTGCGTCTATTGACTTAGCCCAGAAACGTATGGAGCATCATGGCTTTGGCGATCGCTGCCGCTTTGAGATTTTAAAATTGGAGGACCTAGATCAACTACTGCCTGAAAAATTTGACTATATCAATTGCGATGAGCTTCTTTATCTACAGCCAGATCCATCGGTAGGGCTAGCTGCAATGAAAGCGGTCCTGGGGGATAAGGGCATTATTCGCACCAATTTACACAGTGAATTGCAGCGGACGTACTTTTTCCGTGCCCAAAAGCTGGCCCATTTAATGGGGCTGATGGACGGAAACCCGGGAGAAATGGAAGTTGAAGTGGTGCGGGAGCTGTTTGAGTCCCTGGGAGATGCCACGGCACTGAAGAAACAAACCTGGCGACCTGAAAATACGCACAAAGAAGAGTATTACATGATGAATTATCTCTTCCAGGGCGATCGCGGCTTCTCCATTCCCGATATGTTTGACTGCGTGGAGCGGGCAGCGCTGGACTGGGGCAGCATGACAGACTGGCAGGGCTGGTTTGTGGAAGACTTGCTCAAGGATCCTGATGATATGCCAGCGTTTTTAGCCATGGGACTGGCAATGGCTTCAGAGGTTGAAAAGCTAGAAGTTTATGATTTGCTAACGTCCGAACACAGGCTTCTAGACTTTTGGTGCGGTCATCCAAACGCGGACGTTGACTATTTGCCGACTGAGGAATGGGAGCCCCACCATTGGCAAACCGCGCGGATAGCGCTTAACCCCCAAATCAACACTGATGAATTTAAAAGGGGTTTAAGTGATGCAGTGGTCAATTTTCGCGACCTGCATATGCGTAAATTTTTCAATGTGTTTTGGGGCATGGAAACCGTTAGTGGGGCGATCGTGATCGGGCTGCTGCCGTTATTAGACGGACCCAAAACCTTCACCCAACTGGTGGACTACTGGCAAGAAGTTTGCCCCGTTGATCCGGTATCTTTAGAGCCTGCCGCTGCCGAGCAAGCAGAAGCCCCCTTACGCTACATGCTCGGTGAACTGGCGAAATGGGGATATATCTTGGCTGAACTTGCAGATACTTAGCCGCCGCAGTTTTGCAGTGCCATTTATTTGAGCGAACCGTAGCAGGCTACTGACGCCTCACGTTGTGGCTCCTGAGCTTGTGCGTCAATCTTAATCTTTCGACTTATTTCCCATGCAGAATCCATCGCAAGCTGACTCCGTCAACCTTTCCGACAAGGACTCGAGCTTAGAAGCACTTCGCAACCAATTTGACGGCACGCCCTATCCTCGCATCCCCATAGAAAAAGATATTAAAGAGCGTCCTGATCTTTTCTATTCAAACAGTATTGCCACCGCTTTTTACCGACGTGACTTTCGTCCTGTGGACACGGCGGGAATGACCGTTCTAGATGTGGGCTGTGGCAGTGGGTTCAAAGCCTTAGCCCTTGCCCATGTTAATCCGGGAATAAAAGTCATTGGCATTGACCTTTCGCCAAAGTCGATTGATTTAGCGCGCCAGAGAGCTGATTTTTGGGACCTGGGCGATCGCCTAGAATTTCAAGTCCTGAATTTAGATGACCTTGAAGAACTGGGGCAGACATTCGACTATATCAACTGCGACGAAACCCTGTATCTTTGCCCCAATCCCCTCGCCAGTCTGAAAGTAATGGGCAAAGTCTTGAAGCCCCAAGGTATTTTGCGGGCGAATCTGCACGACTACAACCAACGAATGAAATTTTTGCACGCCCAAAAAGCAAGCAAATTGCTAGATCCAGACAGTGTGCCCAATAGCCAGGAAGCTATCGACAATTGCTTTGAGCTACTCGAGTTTTTATCACCCACAACCTTTGCAAAGGGCAATTGGTTAAAAACGAGTGCTGAATCGAAGAAAGAACATCAAATCGAGCGCATTCAAGCAAACTATCTGTTGCAAGGCGATCGCGGCTTTACGGTGGCAGAAACATTTACCCTGTTGGAGCAGGCAGACCTGAACTGGATTGGGCTGGTTGCTCCACAGCGATGGGATTGGAAAAAGCTATTTGTTGATGATAAAGCTTTGCCTGAGCGGCTTAATCGCACGATTCAAGAGCTAAGTGAGCGCCAGCAATTAGAGTTGATCGACTGGCTAGCTCCCAAGAACCGCCTAATCGATTTTTGGTGTGGTCATGCTTCCCCCGCTGGGCGATCGCCCCTGACAGAATGGTCGTTGGAACAATGGCAAACATCCACGGTTGCCCTACATCCCTTACTACAAACCGACGACTTTCACCAAGCCCTTGCCAGCTCAGCTCGATCTTTACGCTCCTTCAATTTGAAAGAACATTTTCCTACTCCCAAATCTGTAACCGGAGTCAATGGATCAGTGCTGCCGGCGCTCATCCCCTTAAAGGACGGCCCCAAGCCCTTCAATTCACTGGTGGAACGCCTGGGGAAAGCTCGCCCATTGAATCCGTTAACCCGGGAGCCCGTTAAGAAGGAACACTTAGTCAAAACCATGAAAACCCTTGTTCAAGAACTGGAGGAAAGTGGCTATCTTTTTGTGTGGTAATTTGCCACTTTCCCCACACGGCCACAGCTTTGCCGGTCGTAAAAATTAGAAACCTTGCTCGGACAGCACTTGCCCAATGATTTCAGACAAAAATACTAACGCAAGATGATATGGAATGAATTTCGGGTGGGTAGATTACATAGTAAGGAAGTGAATCACGGGAGCGCAGCCCGCCCCCATCTCTTGTAAATCTCTCGAGGAGACACCTAATGAAAACTAGCTTCAAAGCTAAACTAATCCAGCATTTGGCCGCGAAAAAAGGTAGCGATGAAGGTTTTACCCTAATTGAGCTGCTGGTAGTAATTATTATTATCGGTATTTTGGCGGCGATCGCCCTGCCTTCCTTCTTGAACCAGGCTGCTAAAGCTCGCCAATCTGAAGGTCAAACCTACACCGGTACTTTGAACCGAACTCAGCAAGCCTACTATGTGGAAAACGCAGGCTTTGCCGACGACCTGGACGTTTTAAAAGCTGGCGTTCCAGACAAAACCGAGTCTTTTGAATACGCCACGGCTAAGGGAGATGTTGACGGTCAAACTGGGGCTACAAGCACCGCTACCAGGATTGCCCCAGAGCTTAAGAGCTTTAGGGGAGAAGTCAAGATTGACCCGAATAC
>CALCTI010000205.1 GCA_937894105.1 uncultured cyanobacterium | reverse complement strand
TGTAACGGTTTCAGCCCCTAGTCTTTTTTGTTTTGAAAGGGCGTGTACTCTCCACTACGTAAGGCTTCTGACACTCAATCAGTGAAACGCCCGAGTAAAAGCCGATCAAGTCGTGATTTTGGCGTTCTCTTCAATGCTCACAGATCTCTAGCAACCCTCCATGTGGACACTTCCCTGGGCTTTATTAGGACTATATTTCAATAAGGACTTTTGAAAAGCTAGTTTTCGTCGCTGTTTTACCTTTTTTTCACATACCTTTGGATATTCTCACTGGAAGTATAGGTTTACCTCAAGAATGGTGACTTTTCGGCGCCAAATAATCCCTAGGTTAAGAGTCTCTTAGTCACGGGATCTAAAATCTGGCCCTGACTTGCAGACCAAAGGTGCGGCGATCGCCAAATGACCGGATAGTATTTCCAAAGCCAGGAAACTCCGAAACTAGATACTCTTCTTCAAACAGATTATTGACAAATGCGTATACGCCGAAACCTTTGCCCTCATAGCCAAGACGAACATTGACTAAGGCAAACGGATCTTGCTTAAGCTGATTACTGTCGCTGAAAAAGTAGGTGCCAAATCCCTGAAGTGCTACCCGACCAAATAACCCGCCTGGGTCTCGGTACTGTATCGCAAGATTGTAGTTAAATTCCGGAGTAAACGGTAAACGATTGCCACTCGAATCTTCTCCCGTCAAAGGATTAGTAAAATCGGTAAACTCGTCGTCAAGAAGGCCTAGTCCAGCGGTAATATCGAGACCGTCTAGGGGTGTTGCACTGATTTCCAACTCTAATCCCCTAATCTCAACTTCAGCGTTGGCAGTTGTTCCAGAAAAGAACGTCTCATCGAACAACAGCACCTGATAATCGTCAACATCGTTAATGAAGACAGATAAGTTCGCCCGTAGTCGATTGTCAAACCAATTGGTTTTTACGCCCAGCTCGTAGTTCCAGGATCTTTCCTCTTCAAACTCTAAGGCTTCAACGAATTCAGTTTGAGTATTCAGCCCACCGGGTCGATATCCTCGAGTAGCGCTGGCATAAGCAGCAACGTTAGGACTAAAACGATATTCCAAAGCAAAGCGGGGTATGACCTCACCATAGTTGCGCTCTTCACCATCTAAATTCAACCCAGGGGTTGGGAAAGTCCCACCATCTGCCAACTCAAAGCTGCGATCGCGATCTAAGCGGGACCGATTAGCCTCGTATCGCAACCCGACCGACAAGGTCAAGGGGTCAATCGGTTGGTAATCGATCTGCCCAAACACGGCAAAGGTCTCCTGTTCTAGATCGAAAACAGTCAAATCTAAACCGGGAGACGGGAAACCTAGCAGTGTTGCTCCTAATTCAGAATATTCAAACCCACTTCTGCTTTCAACATTTCTCCACTCGTAATAGCCTCCTACGAGCCAGCGAAATGAATCGGTGTCTTCAGGCGATTGAACACGGATTTCCTGACTCCAAATAGTGGTGTCGTCGTCCAGCGGAAATCGGATCAGATCATCAGAGGTGCCGTCAGCATCTAGCTGCCGATCAAAATTAGTAAATCGACGAGCGGTAATTGAGTTGATTTGAAAATTTTCGTGCTCGTAGGTAACTTTTAAGGCTTGACTATTGGAATTTAATCGAACAAATCCAATTTCGTCTTGTTCGGTGACAAATGGCTCAGTTTGATTAAGGAATCCATCATTGTCAGAGGATCGTACTGTGCCCGTTAGAGATATTGCCCAATCAGGAGACGGAGTCCAATACAGTTCAGCCAAGCCAATTGCTTCGGAGCGATCGCCCACAGTTCGGTCTACAAAAGTATTCTCGACCAGACCATCTTGTCGATTTAATGCCCCAGATATTCGAAAACCTAGGGTATCTGGAATAAGTGCATCGCTGGCAGAAAGCTGCACGTTGACTAGATTTTCACTACCGTAACTAATCGCTGAACGCAGCTCCAATTCATCCGCAGGGGGGCGAGTCACAATATTAACAACGCCTCCGATGCTACTGCGTCCATGCAAAATATTTTGAGGACCTCGCAACACCTCAACTCGCTCCAGGTCAGTTAATAGGATGTCAGAGAAGAGACCCGAGTCGTAGGGAACACCATTAACAAAAAAGCCGACCGCATCTCGACTTAAAAAATTATTGTTGCCAAGCCCGCGAATCGTGTACGCAGGTAAATTGCCTGGACTAGTTGGAAAAAGCAGGAAATTGGGCGTATTCTGCGCAATATCTTCAATAGAGTCAATCTGAGCATCTTCTAACTCTTGGCTGGACAGCACAGTAATACTGAGCGGTACATCTTGAACCTCTTCTGGGCGCTTCTGAGCCGTTACGGTTATTTGAATGGCGTCTTCTGATTCAACGATACCAGCGATTCCAGGTGTTACCTCCAACATGAAACCTCGTTCACTTGGCACCAAATCGGCTATGGGGAGGGTATCTTTTCCGGTAATGGCGATGCGAACCTGATTATCAGGGGTTTCTGTCACATTCACCAAGGCAATGCCGGTAGCAGGGTCAGCCATTGGTATTGATGCCTCATCGGGTAAGTTCAACCGGGCATTGGGGATATGGGCGACCAAAGCATTGCCCACCTTGGTCAAAATCGGAGTTTCAAGCTGCCCATCCTGACTTTCGACTCGGATTACCAGACCGGATTCGGTGGGCGTGATCTGCACGTCCGTAACTTGAACTATCGAGGTTTGAGAGAGCGCATCGGGTTGCTGTAGCGGTAAGGAGCGATCACGGGCCAATGGCGGTTGCGGTATCTCGGCGGCGATCTCAGCGATCGCCGGAACGCTGCCACCGAACACCCCACACACCAGACCCACCATCCCGAGGCATTGCTGCCCATGCGTTCGATTCGCCATCTTGCTCACACCTAGCCGCTAATCTTACTGGGAATGAATACCAATAAGGTTTGAGCTAGCGTAAATGCTCAACGGCGATCTCCCGAACGCTAGCCGGAGGTTAACCTGAACGCTAGCCGGAGTTTTTTTGGGGGGCGATCAGCCAAGACTGACGGCGATAGGCAGCTTGATAGTCACTGGGATTAAGCCCGTACTTACGCCGAAAAGACACGGCAAAAGCACTCCGACTGGCAAAGCCAATAGTGGTAGCCACCCCCGTTACCGTCACCTGATTGCTGCGTAAAAGCTCTGCCGCCTGCGCCATCCGGTAATCATGGAGATACCCAAAGACCGTGGTGCCAAACGCCGCTCGAAATCCTTGTTTGAGCTTGCAATCATTAGTTCCCACCTGCCGAGCCAGGGCGAGAAATGAAGGGTGATTACGCATCTGGTTAATCAGAATATCTCGCGCCTGGTGCATCACCATCACGTCCTCGGGCTTAAGGGAATGGGGCTGCTTTGGGGTCGATTCTTGAGTATTTCGATGTTCCAGCGCTAGCATAATCAGCTCCAAACTCTTGCTTTCTAGGTAGAGCCGTCGAGTGGCTCCCTGGTAAGGACAGTGCAGAATTTGCTGTAAGGCGATCGCCATTGCCTGAGTTGTCTGTCCTAATGCCCAATAGGGCTTTAGATCGTGGGGATCAAGCCATTGTTGAAAATGAGAAAGCTGTTGATCATCGCCTAACATTTCCTGGAATAGTTGCGGAGCAATAACAATTTCAACGGTACAGATCCCCTGACCGGCAATAAACTCTGCGTAGCTAGATTGATCAGCACAATAGGCAAAACAGTATTGCCCGGCAATGGCACTAACTTCTGCTTTGATACCTTGAATCGCACCACCAACTAGCCCAGCAACAAAAAATTTGAGTACCACTGGTGAACTGGCTGGGGTTTCATTCGCTGCCGCAATAAGCAGATTTTCATTTAATATATGTTGCTGAATGAAGAGATCAAGCATCCCTTCGCGGAAACTGATATTTCGGACTTGCCCTTTACCTAAATTTGTCGGCAGCACTAATGTGTGTTCACAACCTAAAGATTGATAAGTTATGCCCGTTTGTTGCTGAAACTCGATCAATGCTATTTGAAAATCAGTGGACGTTAATGATACTTTCATTAGTCTGTCAAAAAAGTTATTAGTGGACGTCTAAAAAAGGCATTGTCAAATTAATCTTCAATGTTCTGGATGAGGCACTACCGTCCTGTTCGTTCCCAGAAACGCTACTGGTTCTGTCGCAAAAAGATAATTTAGACAGGGCCGCTCCCGGCATTGTCAAGTTAACCTGCCATATTCTGGATGAGGCACTAATACTCTGCTCGTTCCCAAAAACAATCCTTCTATGCAGCAGAGGCTAGCCGCGTCAACTCACGCCAATCCTCAAGTCGCTGGCTCATCGTTGCTCGATATTCGTTCGCCGGTTGTTGATGCTGATGGGGATGAAAGTAACCTCAGATGGGTTCAAATGCGGACAGGAATCGTTGAGCTCCTCCTGGAGATTTGAAACGACCCATTCGCCTTTCTCGGGTTCGGGTGGGGCGATGGGAGTTCTCTGCCCGATTATTCAATCCCCGATGCTGTCGATGTTCGACGCTGGGCATTAACTCCTTCTTCGCTGCGCCATAGCTCCTCAACTTGTCCGTGACCATGACCCGAGGGGCAAATCCGGTACCCTTGAGCAGTTTGCGAAAAAACTTCTTCGCTGCTCCCTTGTTGCTGCGACGCTGCATGAGGATGGCAATCACCTGACCGTCAGCATCCACCGCTCGCCACAGGTAAAACTGTTCTCCCTTGATGGTGACCACCACTTCGTCCAGGTGCCACTTATCCACGGGGGCTCGGCGGCGTTTGCGAATGTGGTTGGCGTAGTCCTGGGCAAACTTCTGGCACCAGTTACGAATGGTTCGTAGGTCACCTCAATGCCGCGATAGAGCATCATCTTCTGGATGTCGCGGTAGCTCAGGGGAAAGGTGTAGTAGAGCCAAACGCAGTAGCGAATGATTTCGACGGGAAATCGATGACGTTTGTAGCGAGGGCTCATGAGCTAGTACCGTTAATCTCAGTCAGAGTTTACCATCTCAGTTAACTTGACAATGCCCTTCGGAGTGGCGGTCTAATCAAATCGTATAAACAAGGGGCAGCCCTGTCTAATTTATCTTTTTGCGACACAACCAGGTGGCGGGTTTTGTACAAAAAAGTGCTGTGTATTGAGCTGTCGATAAAGACAAGACTCAACCCTTCTCGTAAAGGAATTGTTTGTGTATAGCCCTGGCCAACCTGGGGTGACCAAACTTGTATCTGATCTGACGAGTCGGCGTGAAACAGCCTTGGGTCATTCGGGTCACCGCAGTGAATATAGTCAGATTCTTGATTAAAAAACGGATCGCCATAGTGCAGCAGAGGATAACTGCAGCACTGTGCAGCCCCCTTGATGATAATAATGTTCAGAATTATGCCACAGCGGAGCTGGCAGCCGTTGTCGGTTTAAGTCCCATATTTTTATGCCCCCTGGATTGTTTTTGAGGGCGATCGTGGCAGAATAATGCAAATTATTCTTAATTGGCTTTTAATTGGTTTGGCCTTGCGCCCAACAGCATCATGGTGACGCGCCTGCAACTTAACCACTGGGACGACTGGCTCTTGCCGGGGCACCCCGATGATTCGCGATTATTCCATGCCGATTCCAGCGATCGCATTTTGGTGTGCCCCGATCATCTAGGGCAGGGCTACATCCAAAAAATCCAGTTACGGGATGATTTAATCCTTAGGATCCATGACTACCAGCTTCACCAAAGTATTTTGTTGGATGGCCCAGGTGAACCCAATTGGCTTGAGTTTGAGTTTGGTCCAGGAAACGCTGACTCTGCCGGATTTAGCGAGATCTTCCCAAACTTTGGGTTTAAGCGTTTCGTAATGAAACAAACCCATAGAATTTTCAAACTTGAGGTCATCGTCCAACACTCGTCGCTGCTAGCTTATTTCAAGGCTGCTCAGGAAAGACTTGATCCGCGTTTGCAAGAGATTCCTGGAAAAATTGCCCAAGTTATTTATCGATATTTCGGTGGAACGGCTAAAACTTCTCAAAAGAGACTAAGGCAGCTCCTTTTGGGCGAAATTTCTCCGCCCTCTGATCTCTATGCGGGTCAAGCCTTGCCTATACCTTTGTGTCTGGAAGCCCGAGATCTGTTTTACGCTCGCCGCCAACCCTTGACACCAAAGATGGAGTATATCGTGGGGCGAGTGTTGAGTTGTCCCTACCAAGGAGGCAACCGACGCGGACACTTGGAAGATCAGGTTTTAGAGTTGATTGCCCTCTACCTCAGAGCGCTGGAAAGTCGCCAGAGATATGAGAATGAGTTTGGTTACGTTTATGACGCTGCATCTATTCTCAGACAGGAGTTAGCTAACCCGCCGCCAATAGAAAGTTTAGTGCGGCAGGTTTGTACGAATCGACTCAAGTTAAACCAGGGCTTTCATCTGGTCTATGGCACAACTCCCTATCGATATTTACGCGATTGTCGGCTGACTAAGGCTGGATTGCTAACGCAGCGCACTGACAGCTCCGTCGAGAGTATTGCCGCGACGGTGGGCTACAAAAACCGTAGCCATTTCGCCCTGGCTTTCCGTCAATTCATGGGGATAAATCCAAAGGATTTTCAGATCCAAACCTGGCGAATGGACCAGCCTGAATCGTTCTTGGAGAAGGAAGCAGCGATCGCTGGGTAGGGGCGATCGCCGCCAGAACGTCCTCCAAGGCAACGTCCTGTGAGCAAGGGCTGGAACACCGTATCAATCTCAAAAATGCGTTTACCGTTCAAAATCCCTAGGACGCCGCTGGTAATTCTCTTAAGCTAATTGCTAATTATTCCTTTCTAGCTGCATTTCTCCGGGTGGCAGGGGCGTTTTATGCCTGCTGCTGGA
>CALCTI010000204.1 GCA_937894105.1 uncultured cyanobacterium | reverse complement strand
CCGTATTCGTCGGGCTCCAGTTGTGGAAGGGAAGCTGCTAGGGATCATTTCCACCACGGATATTCTTAACAAGGCAACCTTCGTAAAAGCGCCGAAGGGGCTACGGCTGAAGGATCGGATTCGTGAGGCGATCGACAGCGCTCGTTCTACTTGCTCCGCCAATGGTGCCACCTCTAAGGAATGTGCGGCTGCGTGGGACGAAGTGGAAGAACTACAGGCTGAACTAGCCCATCAGCAAGCCCGCTCCATTGAAAACAATGCCTTTGATGAGTATTGCGAGGACAACCCCGAAGCTCGTGAAGCCCGTGACAATCGCGAATACGATCTTTAGTACAACGTTTAATCCTAAGCGACCTTCAATCTAAGGCGTATTCGGTAAGGGCGCATGCATGGCAATGCGCCCGCAGACCTCCCCAGACTCGGGTAGTCGCGAAACCGTAAAAGAAAGACACCCGTAACTCTGCTAGTTTCCCAGAGGCCAAGGTTAGGTTAAGCTCAAGTCCACCAATGGTGTGATAGGGAGTTTACACATGGATTTGCAGTCGTTAGCGCAAGGTGCCCGATCGCAAAATACTCACCAACAGCCACAGGGCCAGTATTGCCGCCGCCACAAATAAGACATCGCTAAGAATTTGCACCTGGGCACGAGGCTGGGTAGACGCCAAAATCGCTGTGCCAATAATCATGGCGCTTAAAACAGTGCCGAAGGTGCGCCGATTAGCCGCCCGTTCAATACTGCGCCGTAAAGAATCAACGCCACCAATAGTCACGTTAAAACTGAGATTTTCAGAGGTTAAACGGTCTAGCAAAAATCCAAATTGGCGAGGCGATGTTAAAGATAAATTCTTAAATTCCAGCGCCGTTTGCAGAATTGCCTGCAGAGGGCTTTCTCCCAAAATTTGATTTTGCAACAGGTCGCCAAACAGAGGCTGGAGTTCCTTTTCAAAATCCAAATTAGGATTTAGCTGGCGCGCCGAGCCCTCCAAATTTGCCAGAGACTTGGCAAATAATCCAATATTTCCCGGCCAGCGCAGGTTATTACGCACCCCTGTTTGCAGCACCTGTTGAACCACTTCGCTAGTATTCAGTTCCGACAAGGTCAGGCTATAGTATTGCCGCAGTAGCCTTCCATAGTCCGTTTCTAGCTGCACTAGGTCCACCGGTCCCACAGGATCCGCCAGCTCCAGGGCGATTTGTGAGCAGCGCTTGGGATCCGTTTCCAAAATTGCCAAGATTAATTCCGTCAAAACCCCTCGGGTGCGGTTGTCCATCATGCCCACCATGCCGCAGTCTAAGATGGCAACTCGACCGTCGTGCAGATAAAAAATATTGCCTGGATGGGGATCGGCGTGGAAAAAGCCATCAATAAGGTACTGGTGCATAAACGCTCGCACCAATTGGGTGGTAATGGCTTCCGCTTCTTTACGTCCTTCGCTGCCATCCACCAGGCTACCCACCGTCAAAATTGGTTGCCCCTCTAACCAGTCCATTACCAGGATTTTCTGGGTGGTTAGCTTCCAGTAAATTTCGGGTACCGTGATGCGTTGGGAGTCAGTCCAGGGGCAGGTGTCAATATTTTTACGCAACTGGTCCGTATAGGACGCCTCTTGGGTAAAGTCCAGTTCGGCCCGCAGCGATCGCCCAAACTCATCTGCCAGAGCCACCACATCAAACCGCTTACCAAACTGGGTGCGAGCCACTAGCTGGGCAATGCGACGAAGCAG
>CALCTI010000203.1 GCA_937894105.1 uncultured cyanobacterium | reverse complement strand
AGCAAACAGCCGCGCCACATATTCCACTTCTAAGTCGGGGCTCACCACAATGCAGGGCTTATTCATGACCTCGTGAATCCGCACCTCGTTGGGATCCAGCCCGTAGGCGGTCACTTTATAGACAATGTCGGTCTCCGTGATAATGCCATAGGCATCCTGGTCGTGGCGCCGATCTACGATGAGCGATCGCAACTTTTTCTCGCGCATCACTTTAACGGCTGCCGCCACCGTAGCAGACCCCTTAATCGTCAAGACGTCGCGAGTCATGATATCGGCTGCTTTCATAAAATGAGATCCTCACAAATAATAGTGGCAACAATTTTTTGGCAACAAAATTGGCAACAACGCCCAAAAATCACCCATTTCAACCTTAGCCTGTTAAGGCTCAAGATTTAACTCTAATAAGTTAAGATCAGCGTTCTAATAAACAACGCCAACTTTTTTATAACTCTTTTGTTATGCAGTTTCTTTAAGATTTGTCCAAGAGTTTGTTTAAAAAATACGCTTCCAAAATTGGATTAAGATTTGGTCAAGATAAAGAAAGTAAATTGGATACAATATTAGCCTCACTAATCTTTAGGTTTGACTTCTTAGTTCTCAATTCAAACAAACAATAAAAGTTTTAACCAAAGGTTTAATCGTCGCCATGTAACGCTTTCGGTTAAAGCATTATTCAGGAAAACACGATAAAGCCCAGGACATGGAATATACCTTAGTAGTATCTGAGCTTAGACAGGGTTTTGAAGGGCGCCGTTTTAAATCCTAGAAAAAGTAAAAAATCTTTGTGACGGGTGACCTGTACCCCTAGGGTAAAACGATTAGGATAAAACCACATTTTTGTCCTTGTTTCTAGTCACTATTCCTGAGGGTTTTTCTGGTCGTTGTATAAGTATTTTTGTTGGGGTGTTTTTACTTAGGCGATTTTATTGGAATAATTCTTCGGAACAACTCTTTAAATGATTTTACTTAGGCTATTTCATAGTGAAAACTGTTGGCACATGATCCGCCCGTTACCGTTAATCGCAGCGTATTTGAAATGTAAGACTTGAGGTTAGCAACGGTGCCTATTAAGGACATTGCTTGGCTACTAGGCTGCTCCGCCCTGGTTTTTTTGATGCAGGCTGGATTTTTGTGCCTAGAGTCCGGCTTAACCCGCTCGAAAAACAGCATTAACGTTGCGGTTAAAAATTTATCCGACTTTGGACTGGCGGTGCTGCTGTTTTGGGCGGTGGGCTATGCTGTGATGTTCGGCGACAGCCTTGGGGGGTGGTTTGGCATTAGTGACTGGTTTGTCAGCATCGAGGAAACTCCCTACCTGGCTGCATTTTTTGTGTTCCAGGCGATGTTTTGTGGCACGGCCACCACCATTGTGTCTGGGGCGGCGGCAGAGCGGCTTCACTACGGGGGCTATTTGCTGATTTCCCTGCTTAATGCAGCCATTATTTATCCGTCATTTGGGCATTGGGTGTGGAACGGCATCGAAAATGGGGAGCGTTTGGGGTGGTTGGCGCAGCTTGGTTTTGTGGATTTTGCAGGATCGACGGTGGTCCAGTTGGTGGGCGCGCCGGTGGCGTTTGCGGTGTTGTTGTTTGTGGGGCCGCGCCGGGGGCGCTTTGAATCTGGGGGGCGATCGCACAAAATTGGCGGCTCCGACCTACCCTTATCTATGTTGGGCACCATGTTGCTGTGGCTGGGATGGCTGGGATTTAACGGCGGCAGCAGTTTGGTCTTGGACGCCAGTGTGGCGCGCATTATTGTTCAAACGTTAATTGCCGGCACCAGCGGTATGTTAGCCGCGAGTATTTTTAGCTGGCTCCGGCGGGGAATTCCTGATGTGGAGCCTTTAATTATCGGTGGTTTGGCGGGGCTGGTGTCTATTACGGCGGGCTGTAATGCGATGACCACTCCCCAGTCAGCTTTTATTGGGGCGACGGCGGCGGTGTTGATGTTGTGGATGGAGCGTCAACTGGAGCGGTGGCAGGTGGATGATGCGGTGGGTGCGATTCCTGTGCACGGCATTTCGGCGGTTTGGGGCACGATGGCGGTGGCAATTTTTGGCGATCCCCAGGTGTTGGCGACGGGGCTGAATCGCTTTGAGCAGTTTGCGGTGCAGGGGCTGGGGGTGGGTGTTGCGATCGCCTGGGCTTTTGGTACGTCTTATCTATTACTGCGCCTGTTGAATTGGCGATCGCCCCTGAGGGTGTCCCTGCAGGCGGAAACTATGGGGCTCAATGTGGCGGAGCACAACGCCAGAACGGAACTGTATAACTTATTTGAAGTGATGGACCAGCACGTGCGCGGCAATGACTTAAGCGCACGGGTGCCGGTGGACCCTAATACGGAAACGGGATACATCGCACGGCGCTACAACGCGGTGATGGACGCTCTGCAAAAAAAAACTGAAGAACTGAAAGGGTTTAACGCCAACTTGGAGGGGCTGGTGCGCGATCGCACCTTAGAGCTCCAATTGGCCAATAGGGAGCTGCGCCATTTAGATGACCTGAAGGACCAGTTTTTATCCAACACCTCCCACGAGTTACTCACTCCTTTAAACTGCATTATTGGTCTGGCTGAGTCTCTCTCCGATGGCTCCTTTGGGGTGATTAATCCGAACCAATATAAAAGCTTGTCTTTGATCGTTCAAAGTGGTTATCGGCTAATTCATTTAGTGGATGATATTCTCGATTTTTCTAAGTTTAAAAATAATAAGCTGCTGCTCGAATGTCGATCCCTGGATATTGGTCCCATTATTAAAAATGTAATTGAGCTTTATCAGGCCCAGGCGCAAATGAAGCGCTTATCGTTAACGGCAGAGGTTGAAGCTAACTTGCCGCACCTTTGGGGAGATGGCGATCGCATTCACCAAATTTTAAATAACCTGATTGGCAACTCCCTTAAATTTACGGAAGCGGGCAGCATTACCCTCAAAGCCCAACCTGTCGATGGACCAGACGGATCAGAGATTCTATTAAGTATCACTGATACGGGGGTTGGTATTGCTGAGGAATACTTGGACCATATTTTTGGTGCTTTTGAACAGGGAGATGGCACCACCGCTCGACGCTATGGAGGCACAGGGTTAGGGTTGGCGATTACTCACCAGCTCGTGGAACTGCACCATGGGGAAATTTGGGCCGAGTCCAAGGAGGGAGAAGGCTCGACCTTTTTTGTAAAACTACCTCGAGCGGAGCTGGTACACGAAAAGCTATTTAAGCAAAATTTTAAGCAACGGGAGAATCAGCAGTTAGAAACGGAGCCCGTTACTGAGCCAGTTTCTGACTCAAATCATGAGCCGGGCACTAGGCCAATTGTTGATCTAACTATTGAGGCAGAGTCTAAAGAAACCTTAGTTAACTTCGATAAACCCTTGCCCAGTTTTCCTCAAGAAAACCCGATGGCGATCGCTCCAAATATAGACAATGAAACGACTCAATTTCCATTAGAAAATATCGATGATGCCCTGATCAATCAGATTAATTTATTTTCAGATGAAGCGGACTCTATTGAAAAAAGCGACTCTCTCTTTAAAGTACTGATTGTTGACGATGAACCCATCAATCAAAAGGTGTTAGCGGACTATCTTGGCAATGGCTTTTATGATGTGCGCACTGTCAGCAGTGGACAGGCTGCCCTAAGAACAGTCTTTGAAGAACGGTGGCTGCCCAATATGGTTTTGATGGACATTATGATGCCCATCATGAGCGGCTATGAGGCGACTCAACAGCTACGAAAAGTTTATTCGCCGGGAGATTTACCGGTGATTATGCTGACGGCGAAAAATCAAATTAATGACATTGTTCACGGGTTGGAAGTGGGGGCAAACGATTACCTGACTAAACCAATTTCTAAACGGGAGCTGCTGGCGCGATTAAAAACCCATTTGGAACTGACCCATATTACGGTTGCTTACGGTCGTTTTGTTCCCCACGAATTTTTGGATTTATTGAAAAAAGACAGCATTCTAGAGGTGGATTTAGGGGACCAAATCGAACAGGAAATGGCGATATTATTTGCCGATATTCGTGCCTTTACGACACTGTCTGAAACGATGACGCCGTCGGATAATTTCCAGTTTATTAATGATTATTTGTCTCGTAT
>CALCTI010000202.1 GCA_937894105.1 uncultured cyanobacterium | reverse complement strand
CGTCCCAGACTCAGCCCCGTATCCACATCATCCCCAAGCTACAAATCATCTAAGCTGGCGATGCCAAAATCTTCACTATTTTCCTGGGGCGTATCGGAAGTGGACAGCCCTGCACCTAACCCAGAGGCACTGTCTTCAAAATCAAAATCTAAGTCCGCAAACTGCCCCTCATCGTTTGCGTCACCGCTGCTACCATTGCTACTCGCAGTACCCAGCCCCTGAGTCACATCCTGCAGTCCCGTTTGGGCATATTCCAAAAACGTTGGATCGCTCGTCAGGCTCAAAACCGCCTGATAATCATCCTGAGCCACCTCATATCGCTGTAGCCCATAGCAGTAAATATGTCCCCTTAACAAACGAGCATTCGCATCATCCGGCTCAACCATTACCAGCCGATCAATAATTTCTGCGGCAGCCTCGTAGTCCCCTTGGACGTAGGCCGTATTAGCCCGTTGGTATTCCTGGTTGTAGTCCATACTAGGTGCCATCTACCGTCTCCGGAAATGCGGATCTCAGTTCAAAGGTGTCTTAAAGGAAGGTTGGAAGTAACGAGCTATTGGGAGTGAATTGTCAAAGCAGTTGCCAATCCTGTTATGGGACAAAATGCCCGGCTATGAGTCAGATCCACCCCAACGTTTGGAATGGAGGATTGCTCCATAATCTAACAAGCGTAAAGGGGCTGTGCCAGGGGGGTCAGCAGCCCACTCCCCTTTTAGAAAAGGGCGCACTGAGTCGGGGGCCCCTGATGGTGGCTCCAGATCTTCAGAATCGCGCCAGTCCATTTTGGAAATTTTCGTCACCGCCAGCCCTAGCATGGTTTCCTGATCTTCGATCGCAATCACTGGAATATCGGCTCGATCCGCCGTTACCGACACTGACTCTCCCAAAAATTGCCCAAAGTCCACCACCCACAGTACCTGTCCTCGCACGTTTAATGTGCCCAACAACAAAGGCGACACATTAGGAACCGGCGTGATTTGCTCTGGCGACGGCTCCGTGACCTCTTTAATGGCGATCGCCGGCAGCGCAAACTCCTGCTGAGCCCCCACAAAAAAGCGCAGATGCATCTCACCTTCAGGGCTTTCCAACTCCTGAAACTCTGGCGCATGCTCCGGACCCCGTCCGGTCAAAAAATCTGGATTGCCAACCATAACGTCCAAATCCCCCTAACAATTCTTCGTATTGCCTCTGGTTTTTAGCCCTAGTTTCTAACCAGTTGCCTTTAACTTATCCGTTTTGATTTCCTCGTTCTAACCTGCCCGTTTTAACCTATTTATTTCAATTTGCCCGCCCTTCTATAATCCTTCAAAGTGTTATCCCAAATTGCCCAAAGTATATTGCCTAAAATAATGCTAACTATCGCTAGGCTACCCATTATCCCCGCAATAACTGCTTAACCGTTCCCACCAACTCCTTAGGTTGAAACGGCTTAGCAATATAGGCATCTGCCCCCTGTTTCATTCCCCAGTATCGATCAAACTCTTCCCCTTTAGAAGAGCACATCACCACCGGAACTTTTTGCATACTGGGGTCAGACTTTAGGCGACGACACACTTCATAACCATTCATACGAGGCATCACAATATCTAGCACCACTAAATCTGGCTTCTGCTTTTGCAAACTTTCCAAAGCCTCAACACCATCTCCAGCCATACTGACAGTCAGCCCACTTCCTTGGAGAAGCTCCGTAATCATCTCCCGCTGGGCGATGCTATCTTCAACAACTAAGACTGTGCTCATAGTGACTTGAACTCGTCCCTTCAAAAAGGGGAAGTGCTAACGAACCCGCCCCAAGATAACCTAGGCCGCAACAAAAATGGCAGTGGCGGGTTTAAACATTAAACCGAAGGCGCGTTGGGCGTCCTGGTCAAAAAAATCAGGCTCAGAGTGACCTTACGCTAACGGGATAGTCCCAGCTAGTCAGTATGTCAATAGCTAACCCTTTAAAATACGCTGAACAATACGGTAACAACGGAATAACAAAAACAGCCATAATGATCTGCTTTTCAAGGACCCGCTTCTGTAAAAACTTGAGGCGGCACTAGTCTATATGTTGTTAAATACCTCGGTGACAAGTGTTCACTTAGGCATAGCAGGTCTACTCTAACAGGTTGTTGACGGGGCCGCCCCTAGATTCGAATAAATACGAAGAACGAGGAAGAAAGCTCGAAAATCAGCGCCCGCAATGGTATTGGGCATTCCCTCAGCCTCGTTATCCTTCCTTTCCTCTTACAGTCACTTCATTAGTGAACAAAACAGAAGCCAGCGATCGCGAGGCTTGTCGTTCGCAAAGTGTTGGCGAAACCAATAGGGCAGATCTAGCTTTAGCAACGCCCTTCACGGTGTCTTGGTTCTTATGGAACTGACTGTAAGCTGTGGCTTCAGTTTTAATGGGTTGGTTAGTTTTAGTGAATTTGTTTTAGTGGGTAATCGCCCCCAGTTCTATGGTGGAGGTAAACGTCTCTAGGGTTGCAGGACCGGCGTAGCGCTCTACCAGTGCTCGTAGTTCGTGCTTTTTAAAGGGCTTTGTTAGATAGTCAGTGGCACCCACAGTTCTGGCGTGAATGCGATCTAAAAATCCGTCTAGCCCGGTGAGCATCACGATGGGCGTGCGGCGAAAAATGTTGGACTGGCGCAACATGGCACACAGTTCATAGCCGTCCAGTTCGGGCATGGAAATATCGCAAAGGATTAAGTCAGGGCGCACTTCAAATAAATCTCCTAGTGCGGAGATGGGACCGGAGTAGCCAGCGGTGCGGTAGCCCAAGACTTGGAGGGTTTTTTCAATGGCTTGGCGTACCGTTTGACTGTCTTCAACACAGGCCACCAGGGGGGCTCCACTTTGTCTTTGGGCAACAGCTTTGCGATCCAGTTCCACTCGAGCGGTGGGTGGATCGATAAGCTGGATAATGCCCTGTTGAACGTAGGGCATTATCACTCGCGCCACCGTGGGAATGTCTCGGTTGCGGGTGCGGGCAATTTTACGGATGGCGATCGCCCCCGTCGCCCAGTCGCTCAATGTTTTAAAGGTTTGTTCCGCCAGCCGCTCTTGCACATCGTTCCGCTCCACCAACAGGGGACACTGGTCCGGCGACTGAATATGGGGATAAAACTGTTTCCACTGCTGCACCTGCTTCAGGCATTGGGCGGCCAGTTGTCCCGTGTCAAAAGTGGTGAGTTGGGGCGCAAGGGCAGGACCAATTTCAAAGGAGAAAGTGCCAGAGTGCAGGCTTAGCAAATCAAACAGTGTTTCGCGGATCATGCCGTCTAGAATCGTGCGCCCTTGAGCTGGATCCAGACGGTGCTGCTCTAGGAGCATCCATAGGTGGCTATATTCCGGATTGCCTCCGACGGTTGGGTCCACTCCCTTGGTACTGTCCAGCTCTTCTTCTAAGCCGTAGCGCCCAAGGTAGTCCTTAAGACGCTGGGTTCCCTGTTCGGCGCTGGTGGCATAAACAATTCGTCCATTCAGAAAGAATACGAACCAGCAGCTGCGGCGCTCTCGGGGCGATCGCCCATCAGCTAAATGGCGGTCATACACCGTTCCTCTGGGCTGGTAGGTCTCAACGAAAAGCTCCCCCGTTCGCTGACCTAACTGGATCAGCTGGAGAATGCTGCGAATATCAATTTCGTTGAGATTACCTTGCATGGCTTTACGGTAAGAGTAGGAATCAGATGATGAGATAAACCTTATGGACTAGGGAGTGAAGCAAATACAGCCTGAATTTTTCTGCCCATATCTGTTCTGTCCGTACCTTTCGTGAATCAATTTTCTACCCACGGCTTTTGGGCTACGTATCCAATGCTATTTTTCCCAGTAAATGCTCTTTACCTGCTGTCCTCGTTCAAATGAAATGGAACTAATGATACGGCGCTAGAATCCTAGCTTGGTCATTCTGTCTGGTTTACTTTGCAGGAAAAGATTTAGAACCAGCATCGATTTTGATGTCCAAACTCAGACTCTTTATCAATGCTTTTTGAACTTGACGATGGTTAAAAGACTTTTGCGTAATTGTAACCTTTCCGCAGTTTCTGATTCAGCGATCAGAGACTAGGTTAATAGTGCCAATGTCCGAGGTTGGAGACAGAAATTGAAGGACTTAAAATCAGTCTATACAGTCGTAGGTAGGAGTTGCTAAAGTGTATGTCGGCACCTCCTATGACTTCCCTGGTAAATATCCAGGAATGGTTAAAGCTCGGAAGCGGTGGATTTGCCTAATTAATGGCGTTCCATTGGTCGTGCCTCACTCGGTTCGAGCCCTTGGCTTCAAGCCAAAAGCTTGAGTACTTACAGGGCTAGACTTCTGACAGCACTTTTGTGGTCGTTCAAGCGGCTCCCTAGGCGGCGCTTTTATAGGCTTTGATAGTGTTGATGCAAGGGTCGGTGGGGCAAAATATGGCGCTAGGGAAGGGTAGAGCCTGCTGCGCCAAACCAAAAGGCTAGGTTTGAGAAAGCTAAGCTTGAAAAGGCTAAGTTTGAAAAGGCTAAGTTTAGTCGCCAAACACCACTGAATATGACGAAAGAGGGAAGGGCAGCGTGCTGTATTTAGCAGAGGTCGTCCAAAAGCGTGGACTAATGGGCAGCAAGGCAGAGCTGAAGCTACTGGCTTGTCAAAAAGGTGATCAGTGGAATGCGGCGAGTAATGAGTCTGCGATCGCCGTTGATGACATCGGCAACCACAAAGATGGCTCCCTGGTCATGGTGGAGGTGGTTGGCAGCGGGAGCGATCGCCGTGCCCAGCGCATCAAGGAAGGGGCAAGGCAGCTAGTAACGCTGCTGCAAAGCTATTCTCGACAGCAAGAAAAGTCGAAAAGCAAGGAAGAAGAGATTCAGCAGTGGATGGAGTCCCTGACCTTTCAAAGTCAGGAGTTGAATCGTCGGGAAATGGAAATGGAGTCCCGGCGAGAGGAGCTAGAGCAGATTCAGCAGGAGAGTCAGAATTTAGAACGTCAGCGCCAGGAAGTGGGGCGGCTTACTCAGGAAATTGAACATAAAAATCAGGAGTTGAAGCAGGCTTGGGATCAGCTTCGGGGAGATCAGCAGCGGCTGGAGCAGGAGCGATCGCAGATTCAGTCCACCCCTAGCCTAGATCCACAACAAGCCCATACCCTGCAAACCCTGACTCAACAAATTGCTTCTGGTGGCGATGCGTCATCCCTGCGCCCGGCGGTGGAAGCCTGTTTGCAAATTGCTGAGGCCCAGCGCACTAGTTTGACTGGACGCTGGGAAGCAAGTGATGCTGAACGGCAAAGCTTTTCGGAGCTCCAAGGCTGGATAGGGACGGAAACCCAAGCCCTTAATGAAGCCCTTGAATCGTGGCGTAATGATGGATTGGCGTTGGCTGGAGATCAGCGTGAGCTGCGTGCCAAGCAGGTGTCTTTGGAGAAAATGGAAGCGCAAAAAGAGAAACTAAGGACGCGTATTCAACGACAGCAAGAAATTCGAGAAACCCTGGAACGCTTGGCGGCCGGCGAGGTGGCAACGTCAGACAAGGTGGATATTGCGGCCCTTGAGGCAATGGATCTGGGCGAGCTGGAAAAGATGGTGGGGCAGCTCAAGCAAGATTTGGAAAAAATGTCTCGATTTGTAAGTGATCAGGAGGAGGAGCTGGGGTATCAGCGGGAGGCGATCGACGAAGTTCAGGAAAAAATGAACCAGGCTGGTGAGTACGATCGCATTGCGATGGAGCCGGAACTGGCCGATGAGAAGGAGCATTACGACAAGCTCAATGAGTCTTTGCTGGGTAGTCGCCGTAATTTAAATGAGCGTGAAGAGGTGTTCCGTCTTCACGAAGGGTTACTACGTAAGCGCCAGGGTCTGTCCCCCAAGGGGGGAGATGGAGCCGTGGATTTGAGTACGGTGATTGGTGAGGTGGCCATTTCTGTGGAAAAGCTGGAAGGAGAAAGGGAGTATATGGAAGGGGCGATCGCCACGCTAAAGGAAGAAGTTGAGTCAATAGAGGCTCAACTTAACGAACGTGAAGGAGAACGGGCGGCGAGCTGGGGAGAGCTACAGGGGCGATCAGAACAACTGTTGGAACAGCAAAAAAATCTTGGGGATTTACAGGGCAAAGTGAGTGTAACTGACGACATTGTTCAGCCTACTCAAAATCAATTGGATGGGCTGCAGGAGCACCTTCAGGCGCTACTGGAAGATTTAGACAGTGCCGTGGGACCGTCAGAGGCACAGCAAGGGGCGATCGCCCAAATTCAATCTATCGTTGCGTCCCTTGCCTAGGAACAGTCATTGTTGATAGCAACCCTTGGCGCTCTTTTGCAACAGCAGACTCTCCAAATACAGGCTTATAGACCTTGAGCACAGCATCCATGGGCTTGAAGTCTATTTCATTGAGCTTAGGCGTTTAACCAATGCTCCGCACCCACTGGAGGGTGAGACCCCACGGTCAAAGCATAGAGGGCTACCTACGATTTATCGTGTCAATTTACCGTGTCATATGAAACCCGCTTGTGTGGTGATGAAACCCATCTTTGCGTAGAGTGCGTGCAAACCCACTGAATCAGAAATCAAATCTCCTACGGTGCGTTGGCACGCAGCCTACCGTCAAGTTACAGAGGAGAGCACGTCAAGTTACAGAGGAGAGCATTCAAGGAAATCATCACTCATTATCCGGACTTAATATCAATAAACGCAGGAAGAAAATGTAACCTTTCTCGCTGTAAGCAGAACATTTGGCGTCACTGGTCTGCGTGAAGACCGTGCTGTTAGCTTCGCCAACGCTCTGCGAACGAATAAGATCAGTCCCCATTGAAATGACCTTTGTGGGAATCGAGCGGTTGAGTAACTATATAGAGCCCATTTGAGATCTCTAAGCATTAGCAGCGAGGCGCTTGAGCATGAGC
>CALCTI010000201.1 GCA_937894105.1 uncultured cyanobacterium | reverse complement strand
CACTTCACCTGTAAGTTTGACGCAAATACGCAAAGATCTCAAATGGGCTCTATAGTCAGGGCGGCATTGTCCCCTGTGATTTTGTCGCGATTCGTGTGGCGGTTCGTTTGTTGCTAAAGCAACTTGGACCTATCGAAAATAATCGGATCGAACCCCGATAGATCACGCTAAACTCTAGTAAATGCCGAGAAAACTTAACAGAACGCAACCCATGCTAAAGCAGATTTCACAATTGATTAAGGCCAATCGCCCCAGTGAAACCGTTTATGCTCACTGCGATGGTCCCTGCGGCGTATACGATCCCTCTTCGATCCGCATCGCTGCTGAAGCCGTTGTTTCCATGACCAAAAAGATTCTGGCATTAGAAGTTCCCGATGCCAGCAATGCCAAGGCAGTGGCTGCTTACCAGAACACTGTGGCCCGCTACGTGGCTATTAAGGAAGAGCAGGCTCACCTGGCAAAAACTGAAATGCTGGTGCTGTGGACTGACTATTTCAAGCCCGTTCATCTGGAAAAGTACCCCGATTTGCACGACACTTTCTGGAAGGCAACTAAGCTGTGCTCTGCCTGCAAAGTGGAGCTGAGCGAAACCCACGCTGCCGAGCTAATGGAAGCCGTAGAGAAAATCCATAATATTTTCTGGTCCACCAAGGGGCGCGATGTTAGCTGGTACACCGCTAGCTGAAGAATTCAGAGCTTCAGTACAGGGTCAAATTCTGCTCTATCGGTGCCGGCTGCTCAATTGTCTGAGTTGTTGCCGGTGCCTGATAGTGGCTGGGGTGAATTTTGGCGATGGTTGTGGCGATCGCGTCGTCGGGTTGAGGTTTTGGGAGCCTCCATGGTTCCCACTTTGCAACCAGGAGACCAGGTTTTTGTAGACTGCCACGCCTACGACCACGCTACCCCTCAGGTTAATGATCTGGTGGTTTCCCTGGATCCAAGGGATAGCTCCCGACATTTAGTAAAGCGAGTATCAACGGTTTCCAATCTGGGAAAAGAGCTTAGGTTGCTAGGTGATAACCCTGGCAAAAGCACCGATAGTCGCCATTTTGGGGCCGTTAATCTGGACCAAATTCTGGGGAAAGTTACTAGTCGACTTCCTTGAAATTTAAGACCATTAGAAATAGCCTAAGCATCGATAATTGATGGCGCTTAGGCTATTTTTTTCTGCTTGCTATGTCTTTTTGCAATTTCTCGGTGATTTACAAGTGGCTCCCGGCACGCTTATTTTAAGGCAGATACTTTTGTACTACGCTCCAGCCGGAAATTAGGGCTAAAAGAAGGGCGATCGCAATCCCGCCGTTGCATATCAAATGTACCTGCCGTGCCCAAGGCTTTCCCTGTAAAATTTGGATCGCGCTCCACGCTGACATTAAGGTCAGCTGCACCGTAACAATGCCCACGGGCAAATGCACCGAATGTCCTAGATTGCCAAAATGTCCCAAGGTGCCCACAATGCCGATCGCCAACAAAAACAAGATCAGCAGCACCATCAAAATGCCGAAGCCTAAATGCACCGTTGCTAAGGTGGCGATCGCCCCCCGCCGCTGATTTTCCGGTAGATTTGCAGGTTGTCGAATCCAGCGGAAAATAAAAAAACCGCTGCCGGCCAAAATAACGTAAGCCACCATAGCTCCGCCCATTGACCAAGCTGCCGCTCTCCACAGCCACATGAAATCTGGTAGTGCCAAAAGCCTTGACGAATAGCCGAAGTAACAACAACTCCACTATATCTATTGCAACTAACTTAATTCATCTCTCACAAGTCAGCCTAAATAAAACAATAAAGAACAGGCTAAATCTTTACCCACATGCCCGTCAGAAACCCTATTTAAACTGGCAATTAAATCTTGCCCCAGCCAATCTTCCCAATCTTTTCCTAAAGAGTTGTTTAAAAACAGCTTCTCGTGAGTTTACTGTAATATTCAAATTTTGATTTAGGGGCAATAATGAGCACACTTATTAGCTATCGCTAAGATTTTTATGCAAAGTTATTAGCCCCGTTTATCTTAATTTCCATGGATTTATATTTCAACAGAATTTCAATCGATGGAATGGGTTTACAGGATAACTAAAGCAACCCAAAAAAACTGCCAAAAAGCTGCTTATACTGTCGCTGAGGCCACCGGAGATTCTGATGCTTCGGTTTCTTCTGCGCCGCTTTCCAACAGCTCTAAAGTGCCATTCAACTCTTCCTGTACCGCCAACTTATGGCAGGGAATCCGGTCAGACAAAATAGCACTGGCCATCATGCCGGTATGTACTTCCAGCTGACCCATGCCAGGAGCTTCAAACACCAGTCTCTGCCCAGGAAAAACAACACGCTCAAAATACCAATTGGCAACGTTCGTAATACGTACAACTTGAATTCGACTGGTTGCATTAACATAGCTACACAAAACAGGTTTTGATCCGTCTGAAGGAACGGGATCAAGGACTTGAGCAATAACACCCACCAGTTTTCGTAAATATTTAAGGTATGTTTTTAACCTAGCACTGACAACAATATTTATGTTGTAAAGGGAGTTACCAATCCTTTAATTTCTACCTTAATAAAGGGTCAATGAAATCATAAAAATAGAGGGTATACCAATGTCGTAAACCGCTCCAACCCTCTCCCTAATTGGAGCCATAACACCTCTTTCTACAGGCAGATCCATGGAAAGGTACATTTTTTTAATATCTGATGAATCATGAACTTTCGATAAAAATCATTACAGAAGTTCATGAAATAAAGGCGAGTAAAAAGGGCTATGCCGCGCGATGTTTTTTCGCGATCCTTTTGGTGATTTTTCCAGTGGTTAAATAGCCCAAATTCAATCTTTTAAATGTAAAAAGTAGGATCAATAAAAGTAAGGCTTAAGACTGACAAAGCTTGAAAGTTGTCCCAAGGGACTGGGTGAATTGCGGCGCCTGGATTTTTTCGTTTTAAGTGTGCTTAATAGCTGCCCGCCCCCCCCTGCTCAAGCCCCCTTTTCGTTCTCGGTTTGGGTGATTAGTCTAATCAATTGAAATTGAACTGACTAAATTTCTATTGAATCGAAGAGGAGATCTCAATAAAAGTAGTGACTGCAACACATTACCTGCTGGTTCAAGGTTGAAATTACCATGGCTACCAGTGTCATCAAGTAAATCTAATCGGTTAGACGGAGATCGGAGGGGCACCCTGAAAATTCTAAAGTTTGTGGAGAGAGGAACTTAAGTGGTTCTGTCGCAAAAAGATAATTTAGACAGGGCTGCTCCCTATTTGTATGGTCCG
>CALCTI010000200.1 GCA_937894105.1 uncultured cyanobacterium | reverse complement strand
AGTAATCGCCAGGTCACTCCGTCCCCCAGCCCCGACCCGACGGTGACCCCCACTCCGACCCTGACGCCCACGCCGACGACGCCTCCGACGCCTACGCCGACTCCAACGCCTACGCCCTCAACACCGACACCGACCGCTTCTCCCCAAAATCGTAGCTTTCAAGGGGTGGTCAAACCCACACGCTCTGAAACGCGATCCTTAACGGTGCAGCCCAATCAAAGGATACAGGTGACGTTTAATTCTCCAGCAGCCCGTCTAACGGCCTTTGGTCACGATGGATCGCAAATTCCGGCGATCGCCAACCGACGAGACGGCACCGTCAGCTTCCTAGCTCCGGCGGCGGGAACTTACGAATTTGAAATTAAAACCGAGGTAGAAACCCAATTTAATTTACAAATCGCCGTGCGGTAAGTAGAAATATCCCTATTTTGTCAATCCCTGTGAGGTCCCCTTCCAGCATTTAGAGTGAAAAGCAAATGTAGTTAAACCGGGATATTTCACCAACAAGCACTTCATTTAGAAATGTCTTTTTTCCTGTCACCTTTTTACTAATTTCAGCAAGGAAATCGCACCCTAAAGCAGCGCCCTAAAGCAACTGTAAATAACTAAGCTAGGATGTGGCTAGTTTTTAATAACGAAGCCCATTAAGGCTTAAAGTTTATGGTTGCGATCGCCACGCCAGATTGGGTTAAACACGCTGTTTTTTATCAAATCTTTCCAGACTCTTTCGCTCGCGGACAAGCTCCTCCTCGTCAGCCAGGGGAACCCTACGTTCCCCTGCCCAGCGATCCATATCTAGAGCCATGGGAGGCACCTCCGTCGTTTCAGCGGAGTAAAGGGGGAAACCTTTGGGGCGTGTGCGATCGCCTGGATTATCTACAAGACTTAGGCATTAATGCCCTGTATTTAAACCCCGTGTTTCAATCTGCCAGCAATCATGGTTATCATCCCCATGATTATTATCAAGTGGATCCGATTTTAGGAGGAAATAAGGCTTTAATGGCGCTATTGGAAAAAGCCCATAGTCGAAATATGCGAGTCATTTTAGACGGGGTTTTTAATCACGCTAGCCGAGGGTTTTATTACTTTAGCGACATCCTTGAAAACGGCGGAAATTCACCCTGGCTCGACTGGTTTCAAGTGGAAGATTGGCCTTTAGCGCCTTACGATGGCGATCGCCCTGCCAACTATAAAAGCTGGATTAATTATCGAGCTTTACCCCAGTTTAATCACCATAATCCTGAAGTGCGTGAATACTTAATGGGAGTGGGAGAGTATTGGATTGCCCAGGGCTTTGATGGGTGGCGACTAGATGTGCCTTTTTGTGTCACTGCTCCCGGTTTTTGGCAAGAGTTTCGCGATCGCGTCAAGGCAATCAATCCGGAAGCTTACATCGTCGGTGAAGTGTGGAGTAACTGTCAGGAATGGCTTGATGGAACCCAGTTTGATGGGGTGATGAATTATCTCTTTACGGGACCAACATTGGCTTTTGTGGCGGGCGATCGCGTGGCGCGACATTTAGTAGAAGGTCCCGATTATTCTCCTTATCCAGCATTAGATGCCAAAGGCTACGGTCAAGCAATTAATAAACTTTTAGGGTTGTATCCTTGGGAGATTCAGCTAACCCAATTGAATTTACTCGATAGCCACGATACGGCGCGGGTTCGGTCTGTGGTGAACGGCGATGGGGCCAGTGTGAAACTGGCAACGTTACTGATGCTAACGTTCCCCGGAGCACCAACACTTTACTATGGCAATGAAGTGGGTATGGAAGGCGGTTTAGATCCCGACTGTCGCCGAGGATTTCCCATAGATGAATCTCGATGGGATCAGGTTGTTTTTGACTATCATCGGAAACTAATTAAGATTCGCCATCAATATTTAGCATTAAGAACTGGCCGCTATTTATCATTGCATCAGGATAATGATTTGTACGTGTTTAGTCGCGGGGAGGAAGCCGATTCTAGTCGCGTTATTGTTGCTGTAAATGGGGGCGATCGCCCAGAAAAAGCCACGCTAACTATTCCAAGCAACCATAGCAAACCCCAACACATCATCTACGGTAAAGGAACCGTAACCTACGAAGACAGGGAGACAGGTGGCTCGACCTTAATTCTGGAAGTACCGCCACGCCAGGGCTTGATTTTAGCCTCCCCAGCATAATTTTCCGTCAAGTTCTTCGTCAAAACCATTTAAATCTGACCCTATGCTTAGGCTCGTTAATCTTAGGAAAACTTTCGGAGAGCGGACGGTTTTACACGACTTATCTTTGACCTTATCTCCTGGCGAAGTTTATGGACTATTAGGGGCTAACGGGGCGGGGAAAACCACTGCGATCAATATTATTTGCAAGCTTTTAAACCAAGACAGTGGAGAGATTTGGCTGGGGGAGGAGTTACTATCGGATGCTAATAAAAAGCTAATTGGCATTGCCCCCCAAGAAAACTTGCTGTACAAAAGCCTTTCTTGCGGTGACAACTTAAGATTTTTTGGGGAAATTTATGGGCTGAGTAAGAACGATTGTAATGCTCAAATTAAACACTGTTTAGATGCGGTTGGTTTAGACGATCGCATCCATAGCTCAGTGGATACCTTAAGTGGGGGAATGCAGCGACGAATTAATATTGCGATCGCCCTGATGCACCGACCAAAGCTATTAATTTTAGACGAGCCCACAACAGGACTTGATATTGAAACCCGCTATGAAATTTGGACTTTAATTGAACAGCTTCGCCAGCAAGGAATAACGATTTTACTCACTACTCACCTGTTAGACGAAGCAGAGCATTTGTGTCAAAAAATCGGAATTCTTCAGGGGGGAAAACTATTGGCAGAGGGGGAATTAAACACCTTAAAACAGGTTATTTCTGCTGAGGAAATCATTACGGTAAGCACCTCTGAAGAAGAGGAGGCCATTGCAGCGGGTAAGAATCATGGATTTACCCATCGTTACTATGGCGATCGCCTATCATTTTGGATCCCTGAACGCCTTGAACTTAAAACGTTAATCGACTATTTTTCTGAGCTTCAAATTGACTCTATTTCTCGTCAGCCCGTTAGTCTGGAACATATTTATTTAGAGCTAACGCGCGCGAAAAAATAGACAGTGCTGTGTTTTGCATGCCGTATCTGTTTGGGGGAAGCCCTTGAGAGTCTCCCCTAATCGCCAGCAAATAAATTCCATGAAAATCCTGAGCTATCTTTGAACAGGGTGAAAAATATCAAGCACCAAACTTTAGCATCAGGTCTTGGCAGATCCAGGTCCCAGAAGACTTGCACCATTGCCAATAAAGCCACAATCAAATTTAACTAAACGCCGAAAGAGCTATGGATGGAATTTACATTCTTGGCAATGACGCTGTCTTTGACCAGGTAATTGCGCTAGTTAACAGCATTCAGGCTCACAATGGCGATCGCTATCCCATTTGCATCGTTCCCTATGATGATCGCGTAGACAGAATCCGCGAGAAAATTAGCGGATACTCCGGCGTCACCGTTTTCGACGACGTTGTGATTATGAAACGCTGGGAAGACTTTGTCTTTGAGCTGTGGGATCAGGTACCCCAACGCTACGATTTTTGGGGGAAAGGTGGCACCCATTCCGGCGTTCATCGCTTGGGGGCCCATCGCCGCTTTGTGGCCTTTGACTCTGACTCTCCCTTTTCAAGATTTGTTTATTTAGACGCCGCTGCCCTCGCCTTATACCCCCTCGATAAGTTCTTTACGGCCCTCGACACTTCCGATTTTGTGACCTACGACTTTCAATACAAAGATCCAGGTCATGTTTTCAATGTGAATCTAGAAGAAACTCTGGATTTTCTTGACACAGAAGACAATGGCAAAAAGATATTTTGCACCGGTATGTTTGCCTCTAGAAATAACATCATTACTGAGGAAAAACGTCGAACAATCATTGAGTCATTAAAGGCAGGGGGTAGTCGAATTCTTTACCCTTCAGCACCAGTTAATACCACCCTTAATTACATACTGATCACCCTTGGGCTGTCCTATTCCAATTTAGGAGTTGATTTGCCCAAAGAGGAGCGGACCGGATGTTGCGTTACGTCTGATCATTTTGTGGAGCGCGATTGGCAATTGTATGACAAGGGAGTCCTGTTAACTTACCTGCACTATATCGGTATGTCAGGGAAGGTATTTGCTCGCTTGTGTTCGGGGGAAAACGTTGGTTTTCCTTACCGAGATTTGTTTTTGCACTACCGGTATCTAAAGACCCCTGAAGAGCTACCCAAGCTTAAAGGTCGAGCCGTCGCGTTCAATGCTCCGCCAAGCTTACTGAAGCGCGTCAAGAAGAAGATTGGCGCTTGGATTTAAGGGGCGATTTATAACGTTTCCTTCCCAGAGAGTCTGAGGAGGAAAGGGTGGGTTTGATCGCCGTTGCTAATTGAAAAAATAATTGCCTGAGATATGGAACGCGGATATTACATTACGGCCAACGATAAGTTTACGGATTATTCGATCGCCCTTTTAAATAGTATTAGAGCTACCGATCCGGATACTCCGGTGATGTTGATTCCCTACGACGATAACTATCAGGAAGTGGCGAAGGTTTTGGGCGATCGCTTTGGGGTGATGGTCTTTGAAGATTTGGAGTTTATTGAGCGATTATCCATCAACCTTCAAGAGATTTTTGGTGACGACTTTTTCGCCCGCCCCAATCAGTTTCGTAAGCAGGCGTGCTGGTTCGGTCCCTTCGAAAAGTTTCTCTATATTGATACCGACCTGGTGGTATTTGAGAAGCTCGCAGACTATATGGATGGGTTGGACGAGTGCGATTTTATTTGCTGCGATTACCAACACAAGGGTGGGCTGACCAATGTGTTTTCTCCGGTGGTGTTGGAACAGGGGGTTTTTTCTCAGGACGATTTGCAGGGGATGTTTAACGGGGGGCTGTGGGGTTCGAAGCGATCGCTAATGACCGAGGAGGGGCTGTACGAGATATTTCGAGAGTGTGCGGCCCACCCGGAATATTTTGATTTTTCCCAGAAAACCTCCGACCAGCCCATTATTAATTACATGGTGCTCAAGCGCTTTCCCCAGCGACGCAACTATGCCATTTGGCCGGAGCCGGGACCGGGATCCTGGGCAGGCAGTAAGCATTTTCAGTGGCAGGACGATCGCCTGGTGGATCCTAATTTTGACCGCCCGGTTCCCTATCTCCACTGGGCAGGAATCGAAATTCGACCGGGATGTCCCTATTGGGAAACCTGGGAAGATTATCGCTACCGAGGGGAAGAGAAGCCGGAGCGATCGCCCCTGGACAAGCCCAAACCCAAGCGATCGCTGCGGGATAAGCTGCGGTCCGTTAAGCAACGCATTCAAGGAAAGTGACGTTAGCGGTGCATTTGGCGGTGCATTGGCAGTGCATTGAACCCCGCCGTGCATTTAACGAACGCCGAAAGGGGCTAGCTGAGGGGGACCGGATCTTGGAAGAGGGGGGTGCTTAGGTAGCGCTCGCCGAAGCTGGGCTGGATAACCACAATCAGCTTGCCTTCGTTAATGGGACGCTGGGCCTCTTTGATGGCGGC